>NZ_JAOCFV010000005.1:0-176080 GCF_029842145.1 Stenotrophomonas sp. GD03794 | reverse complement strand
ATAGGAGTACAAATTCACTTGGCGCAGAGGTACAGCCTTAGTTGGCCCGTCAGTCCGACCCTGCAAGGGCGGCCGAGGGTAGAATTCACCGATCCATCAATCGGTTAGCGAAGATCTGGCCGTGTTCGTAACGATTCCCTGCCAACCCTCGGATTCGGCCGATCCATGATTTCGCATAATGTATATTATGTTCGCAAGGTTTGGGCCAGACTGGCACGAAGCTTGCCTCGACCCTTGGCCCTGCTGTGGCATGGAGCCTGATTGTGCGTGATCGCAACCTAACCGGCCCTTGGGCCGGTTTTTCGTTCAAGCGTGGCCGGCTGGTTACACCTGAAGGCCGCGAGTTGGAACCGCAGGACCTTGCGTGGCTGTCCCTGCTGGCCGCACAAGCGCAGGAATGGCGCCGCATGATGGAGATTGCCCGAGGCGGTCAGAAACGGCCATTCGGGCGTGCAGGCATCGTTGACCTGGCTGAGGTTGCCCATCGCCGCGCAAAGCGGTCTTCCACGGTGATGGCTGGTCCTGACGCCGATCCTGTTGCCGGTGTCCTGCCGGTGCCGGGGCCGAAACCTCGCCAGCGCGTGTGAGGCGTTTCCCGTAGGGGCGCTGCCCCTACACCCCGATTCATTGCTCGCGGCAGCGCAGCCATTCGCCCTTCGCATTTCGCAACTGTTCCCAGCCGTTGTTTAGGCGGCGCATTGCAGTGCCCCCCATGCAGGCAGCGCCCAGCTGCTTTGCCTCAGCGCTCCCATAGGCTGGCATGCGCACAATCTTGCTCGATGGCGTTGGTATGCCTTGGCGATGCGCCTCGCTCTGGATCAAGGATCGTTCAATGTCAGCGCAATAGAGCCGAATGCGCGGATCCACGTGCTGCTGGCATTTCAGCGGCTCAGCACCAAGGTTGCTCGCCTTCGGTGTTGGCGGCGTGTACCTGGGCGCTGGCTGCGGGCCGGTGGCCGAGCGCAGTTGTTGCGCATGCGTAGGTGCCGAAAGCAGCAGTAGAGCCAGAACTAGGCCTGATCGAATGTCCATTTCGCCCCCGAGTTTGGGGGCATGGTATCCCATCGCGAAAATCAGAAGCTCGCCGGATACGGCGGCGTCTCTGGGAACGTGCCCATGGGGCGCTTCCCAACTGCAATCAGAGTGCTCCCGTTGGCCGCGGCGGCGGTCGGCTGTGTCTCGCTCGCGCTCGTCACAGGCGCCCCCGCCGCAGCCCTGATGCGCTCGGTGGTCGAATCGGATTGTTCGCCGAACGGATCAACGGGCCAGGTGGTCGCGATGATCTCATGGCCTTTTGCTGACAGCAGCACACCGAACTCCGTCCGCTTGACGGACCAGCCCAACGCCCACAGCTGCTCGGTAGTGAACCGGTCCAGCACCTGGCCACCGCCCGATGCCCGGAACTCGACAATATCGCGGTGCCCATACCAGCCGGCGTGCCGTGCCCTGGCTTGGGCAGCCATATCCAGGATGTATTGCACGCCGGCTGGTAGGACCTCTTTCTGCTTAGGCGCATCCGCCACCTTCGTCACCACCGTTGCCGGCTGCGCTCCAGGTGCATGACCCATCGCCGGAACGGCCGCCTTCTGCGAAGCCACAGCCTCTTTCACCTTGCCAGCCGTCCCCGTTGAATCCCCACCAGAGAAGAAGAACCGGCCGAGCACATAGATGCCGACGATCAGGGCCAGGCCCATGAGAATCGAAGGCCCACGCAGAGTGCGCCACAGCGTGCGGGTGTTGCCCTTATAGACCTCATTACTTTCGATGCCAGGCTGCACGCCGTGGTACAGATCCCAGATTGCCGGATCGTATTTCCGAGTTTCGGTGCCGACCGTTTCATACTTGCCGGTGCCCGTGGCGGCGTAGAACCTGACCGAGTAGCGCTGATCCGACCCGAGGGCATCCAGTTTCGTGTACGTGTTCTTCTTCGCCATGCGGCGAATGATCAGCCGATGCAAGTCCTTGCAGTCCTGAGAAATGATGACCATGTCCAGGCTGATATGGCCGTGCTTGGCGAAGAAGTTGGCCGCGCGCTCCGGCAGATTCGCCCGGTTGGTCGGCCAGTACTCGTGCGCCTCATCGATAACGATCAGGGCGTGCTTTTCGACATGCGGGAACGTGACCCCGCCGTCGTTGTCAGTGTCGCAAACGCACCATTCAACGACTTCCTTGTCACCCATCACATGCACCAGGCTGCGCACCTCTTCTTCCGGCATTTCCAGGTGAGCAGCGATCTTGTCGAGCTTGTCCCCTACCCCATTCAATCGCACGTACACATGCCGCTTTGCACGTAGCGCCGGCAGGATGTGGTGCAGCACTGCTTCGTAGCTCTTGCCGCTCCGCGGCAGTCCTTCGTGACCGAAGATCATTTCGTTACGTCCACTGGAATAGGGTCAGGAACACGCGCACGAGGCGGAAGACCAGCGCCGCGGTGAGCAGCGCGATGGCTTCACCAACACGTAGCTGGGCCACGATGAAGGCCGTCCACGGGCCAGCCGCAGTAAGCATCGCGCAGAAGCTCATTTGAGACAGGAAGTCCGGTGCCGGGATCAGGTAGACCAACGCCTTGACGTAGGACAGCACTAGCTCGATGAAGTCCGTCTGCAGGTCCGTCATGAAGTCGATGAAATCGGCCCACAACGACGTGATCTGTTCCTTGGCCCAGGCTGTAATGGCGGTCACCGGGCCCACGCCATCGGCGTAAGCCCAGGATGCGGACAGCACCAGCACTGCCAACGCAGCGGCGAGCACCACCAGGTGTTTGCGCTTCATAGCAATGCCCACCTCAGGGCGACAACACCCATGCCCGCGAGGAAAACGAACCCCGCGTACTGGAACAGCTGCAACAGTGGCCCACTGCACAGGCTGGCCAGGTCGAACTTGCCGGCATACTGGCCACCGTCCCAGGACGCTGTCGGGCACGAGCCGCCGCCCGTGCAGGTGCCAAAGAAGCCCTTCACCTTGGACAGGATCGGCGCACCCTCAATGCCGGCCTTGAAATCGGCGAGCACCTTGGCGACGGTCTTGCCTGACTTCTTGTACAGGCGCCCGGTCGTCGGCCCTGCCCCTCCGCCTTCACCGCCCTCTCCCGTGCCAGGCCCCGGACCTGGCCCGGTTCCACCACCTGGATCGGTACCGCCGCCATCGCCATCACCAGGCCCTGTGCCGCCCCCGCCATCACCGCCGCCGGTGCCGCCGCCGTCACCGCCTCCCGGATCTGTACCACCACCATCGCCACCACCATCACCAGGACCAGTGCCGCCGCCATCGCCGCCCCCTTCGCCGGGATCGGGATTGGTTGGCTCCGGGTGGTCGTTCGTGCTGCACGCCTCACCGGTAGGCGTAAATAGACGCCCCGTTGGGGACTGCGCATAGAGCGAACCCTCATACGTGCAGCCGCTACTGCAAACACTGCCTAGGCCGTTGTCGCCACCACCCTTCCAGCCAAGTTCCTCCGGTCGGGCGCTGCACGCCTTCATCCAAGGAAAGTCGGGGCCGTACTGAATAAGGCCGGATACGCCACCGCTACTATTCCGAAGGCGGTAGTAGGCGCGATAGATGCCACCAAGCTGCCCTCCGCCAGAGACACTCTCGGGCAAACACTGGCGATCAGTGATCCTCTCCCCGGATGCTTTGGCTACCTCCTTGAGGCACTTCGCATACGCCTCGCCCTGGTCGTCCGCAAACGCCACGAAAGGCATCAGCCCGAAGGCAAGAAGTACAGCGAGCACTGCACATCGGGCGAGCGTCACTGACTTGCCTCATTGAATGCCAGTGCGACCGCATGACCAGCAAGGCCGCCAATGAACGCAAAGACCATGCACACAAGCATCCTCACTCCTCCCTTTCCGGTGCGCCGCAGAAGACGCACTCACCGCCGTCATAGTCATGGCCGGCATCTCCGCACACGACCTCATCAACCTCGCCGGCCTCATCGTCGGCATGCTCATCGGCGTCCAGGTCCTCGCGATCCTCGAAGAACCCTGCGATCTTCTCGACGCACCACCGGCCAAACAGCGGAAGTGCCAGGACGGTGCCGGCGCCCACGATTGCAGCCACTACCTGTGCGACTGAAAGTCCGAGAAAAACGCCGCTAAAATCCATCGCAGTCCCCCTAGTAGTCGATGACCGCCCGGCATTCAAGGCACCACAAGCTGCCATCGTCCAACTCGATCACGTCATCACCGCCGCACTCCGGGCACCAATCGTCCTGGCTCTCTTCGGTACTGACGTCATCGGGCTGTGTCTTCATAGGAATCGGGGCCGGTTGCCCAGCCCCTCCCCGTTGCGCCTCTCCCGCACTCAGCGGAAGAAGGTTGCAACCTTGTTGGTTGCCCAGCGAGCAAAGCCAGGTGCGGCCTTGATGGCGCCGGCGCCGATGATGGCGGTAACCGCGCTGGTAGCCGCGAGGCCGGTCAGAATGCTGTCGAAATCCATTGCACTACTCCTTCTGTGATGCGCGTTGTGCGCGTTGGGTGGGGTGGTCAATCCCGCTCTGTACTGACCGACTTCACGACGGCGCCCACCACGTAGCCCAGCACGTTGAGTGCAAGGACCAGGGTGAACACCCCCGAGAACCAGCCAGCGGCCACTTCCGGTTCTGGCCACTGGAAAAGCTCTATGAGAATCGAGGCCTGTGCGTGCTCCGCCCCTGACACAAGCACGTAACCACCACACTGCGATGCAGAATCCCCGGTGGGTACGAGCGTCCCCTCAGGGGTCAGAGTCACGCACACGGCCATGGCTTAGCCCTGCGCCGCCACGCGCGGTGCAGCCTTCTGCGGCTGGCGCAGCACGGTGAACTTGCTCAGGGTTGCCACGCCCTTGTTGACCTGGATCATGGATTCCACGTCCAGCTCGTATTCGCCCTCGGGGTAACCAGGCTGGCCCTTGTCCAAGCGCACGGCGAACGGATAGGCGAACCCTCCCGTCTCCAGCTTCCCCTTCTGCTTGCGGGTGGTGTACTCGACGTTTTCGCCGGCGTCGTTCTTGAAGCTGCCGCCGCGTTCGTCAATTTCGTTCTTCAGGACGGTGACCTTGATGCTCATGTGCTGTTACCCCTCTTGGGTTCGTTGTACGGCCGCGATTTCGGGCCAATGCGCTGCTGTTTCGCCTGTGACCCACCTCGGCAGCTTTGGCGAGGTGCAGGATTCGATGACTGCCCGCAGCGACTGATCGTCCGGGCAGTTCTTGGAGATGAAGTTCAGGACCGCGCCGTACTGGCGGCGGATATGCCGGCGAGCGCTTTTCCAGGTCGCTTCAACTGCGGCCTTGGTAATGTCGATGCGTGTGGCGACGCAATGGAGGAAGTGCAGCACCGGATAGGCGCCAAGCAGGTAAGACGCAGGGTCGCGCAGAATGTCCAGGGGAAGCTCCTTGCGGTTGGACGCACGGAACTGGGCCTCATAGCGCACCCACGGTGAATTCTTGTCGCCCTGCTCCCTCCCTTTCTCATAGACGCGCAGCTGCTTTTCAGACTTCTTGCCGCCGACATAGAAGGTCTTGCCATCACCACTGTCGTGATCGTCAATCGTCTGTGCCTTCGGGCGCTGGCCGCGGTTGTCGAACTCGCCCTGGCTGTACCAGGTCTGTGCCAAGCCAAGCGGATAATTTCCGACCAGGTCGTCGGCGCACACGTCCACACGGGTGATTCTTCCGGCGCAGCTTTCGAGCTTCGCTCGAAGCTCCAGCCACCGCTTCGCATGGCCGCAGCGCGCTGCGCCAATGGCCTTGCATCCATCGCCCGTGAGTTCGATGCGCACGGTGTAAGTGCCGTCCGCGCGGCGGCAATGCTCCCCGCCCAGCTCGATCATGCCGACGAATTCTTTGGCGGCATTGATGATCTTGATTCGCCACTGGTAGAAGCGGCCAGGGCTCGCCGCCTCATCCAGCTCCAGGCCAAGCCCGGCGAAGAACCAGCAGAACACCTGGAGCGCCACCACGCGTGCGTTATCGCCGGTCAGGTCGATCCACTGCCGAATGTCCTCATACGAGTCGCCATCGAGGAAGCCGACCTGTCGAAGGGTTTCCAGCATGTCGATGGAAGCGGAAAACCAGTCAATGCCGACCGTCAGGGTTCCATCGGCGTTCCTGAATTCACTGACTCCCCTGTTAGACGAGGGGAGTCCCAACTCGCCGGCCATCACGCAGCCCTCCTCTGCTCAACCCTCGAGCAAAGCCGGGCCAGATCAACCAGCCAGGCTGCCAATGCAGCCGGCGTGTGCTCGCGCTCGGCCTTGGTCACCTCAGGGCGCCATTCGGCATCACCCTTGCGAATGCGCGTGCCGTCCTTACGCGTGCGCCCCTGCGCAATGACATGGGTGGAACGGCCCAAGCGCAGCGGCATGGCCGGCAGTTCGCCAGGCTCGATGCCGACGATGTAGATCCAGGTCGGCTTATCGGCGCGATGCCCCCATGCGCTCTGAAGAATCGGCAGCGTCCACCCGCCAAATGCATCGCGCTGGCCAGGTGCCGGCAGGCCTGCTGCTGCCCACAATGTTGAGCCGGCAGGATGCTCCAACGCCCCGCCCCACTTCCGCACCTGGGCGACGGCGAACATGGCCAGGTCGCGCTCGCCGGGTGCCGGGGTGACGAAGGCACGAAGGCGGCCCCATGACCGGCAAGGGGGATGGGCTACCACCGGCATGCCGCCAGCGAAGCTCAGGGCGTTGCGGTCAAAATCGAACGCATCAACGCCAGACATTGCCTTGTAGGTCGAATCACGGCGAACGAAAAGGGCGGCTACCTGGCTCATTTGAATGGCCCCCTGCGGCACCAGCTGATCCATGCAATGAAGGCAACGACAAGAATCGGAAGGAGGAAGATCACAGCGCCTCCCGCTGCTCGGCGAATCGAGCGGCGGCCAGCAGATCGCCGCGCTTGGTGGCGGCAATCTCAGCCTTTGCGAGTTCGATGACCTGGGCTTCGCGGGATTGCTGGACGGCGGTGTGGTCACGCCGGTCGAGCAGCCACGAAACGATGCGAGCGGCACCAATGGAGATGGCCGCAATGGCCCCCAGTAGTGCAAAGGATGAGATGGCGTCGAACATCCGTAATCCCCTACCCCAAGCCCCAAGAGAACCCGCCAGCGGCCTTGGGGTGCCGGTGGCGGGTGTTGAGTGATCACTCAACGTGGCGCATGTAAACTGATCGGGAAACACGTGTCAACTGATCGATCAACTGGAGCCGCCATGACCGCCGTCAACGAACTACTTGACAACGTGAAAATTCGCTTGAATCTCGCGTCAGACATGGCTTTGGCCGAGAGGCTGACGGTCACCCGTTCTCTTGTGTCCAGGTGGCGGAAAGGCGACACGCCTCTGGCAGATGAACGAATTGCGCAAATCTGCGCACTGGCAAAGCTGGATGGCCCCACTTGGATTGCGATGATCCACGCCGAGCGGGCGACCTCTGCAACGGAACGTGCCCTATGGCGACTGATGCTGGACCGAATGAGCGCGGCGGCTGCGGTCGTCGCGCTGGTAGCGCTGTCGATGCCGGGTCTCGCAAACGCAAAAACCGCCCAAATTCAGGCGGTTAGCGAGGGTCTACTGACCCATTCTGTATATTATGTTCAAGTGAACTGAACCCCCGACTCTCAAGCACCCTCTGGTACGCGACCGTGCTACCAAAACTGCGCCTGGAGTTCTTTGGCCCCCTTGAACCCTCGATCCACGCGGACACTCGCCCGATTCTCAAGCGTGAGCACCCGCAGGTACCTCAGCGCGGCAGGACATTCAGCACACGGCAATTCCTGCAGCGACCCTGCTCGATAAGATGCGAACTCACGAATGCTCTGCACGACCTGCATTGCACCGGCAGATGGGCATGTATCTTCCGTATTAGTGCGTCGTTGTAGGTCGATCCGGTGGGATCCTTGTTGATGATGCCGATCTCAACAAGGGTCATTCCATGGACTTTCAACTTCCCGTCAAACTCCTCCTGGGTATGGCTGGTGAGCACGAGGTTATGGATGCCGCGGGTCACCTGTTTCCGGACGGGCTTCGGAACGGCGCAGCCGTATGCCTTGTTTACAGCACTGACCAACACCGCCCCGGTCAGTTCACCCAAGGTTTTCGGTGGTGGTGTTGTGGGTTGTTGCCCGATAAGCCTCCCGACACCATCATTCATCTCCTGATCGAGCGCGCCGCGAACCACCTGGCTGAAGAAGCTCGGTGCGGCATGCTTGAACACTGGTTGCCTCAACAACTGAATGCCGGAATTGATCCAGTTCATGGGTGTCCTACCATACACAGCAATGGTCGCCGACAGAGTGAGGCCCGCGTTGGGGCCATGACGCGACATTCTGTATCAACGACGCATCATCGCGCTGACCACATACAGCCCTGCCTCCCACCCTAGGAAGTCTAGCGCCCATGGATATGCCTCATCTCAACAAGGGCTAGCGCCGCTCACTGGCGCCGCAGTCGTTGCACTCCGTACGATCAACACCGCCAGCAATGGGATGGCGATTCCATACACGTACTGGGTCAGTGTCACGCCAATCCCGAACGGGAACCAGATCGTTGGAACCCCCAGCGAACCGAGTTCGCTCGTGTACTGCGATACGGTGATCATCAGCATCACGATCAACGCCATGCCTCGCGTTGGCCCATTGCGGGCAATCCGCGCGGCAACAAGCACGAGCAGCGCGAGTGTGCCGAGGCGGAAGACTTGAGTGCCCCAGGCAGCCCCCATGACGCCTCCCGCGGCCCCCAGCGCCGCCAGAACAAAGGCGCTACCGTCGATCATCCGCGAAGGTGGAAGTACCCAGCGATTCCACGCCAGTGCCCATGCCGCCAGGCTGAGCGGCATCCACAGCACATTGTTCAGCCATGCATAGGCAGAAAGACTGAGCAGATCCGTCCAGGAGACGATCGCGTTATCGAGCCGCCTCACGGCAGAGAGCAGAAGCGCGACGCAAACGAAGGCGATGAACGACCGCTGGCTGCTGAGCGGTCTTAGAAACAGTGCCAGCACGATCACCATGGCCATCGCAAGCGGCTCAACGACTTCAACACTGTAGCCCGCGACGGTACGCCACCATTGCACGCGATACAGCTCACGGCTTTCTGGCTGCGGGGCAAGTGTCGGCGCCACGTGGATGCCGCCGCTCGCAGGGCCGGCAGCGCTGCCGGGCTGCATGAATGCTCGTATGGCGATCACGCCCTGCGTGCCTGCGGCATCGGCGGGCAGCGAAAAGATCATCGGCCGCGTACCCACGACACGGGGCGACTCCCCTAGCCTGCCTGAGCCCCCCAGGCGCTTGCCGTTCCAGTACAACTCATAGCCATCCTCTACGGCGGTAGGCCCCAGGATGTCCCACGCGCGGTCGCCCTCTGGAATCGCAAGCGTGCGCCGGTACCAGGCATATCCTTGATACCCGGAATGACCGTGTGCCATCCATCCGCCGACATGGTTGGGCAGCCCCACATCGCCGTCGATGCTGCTGGCCGGTGCGCTCAGGTCGAGCGTTTCCCAGGACGAATCATCCAACGCAATACCCGCCCAGCGCGGATCGTCACCGACCTGGAATTTCCACGCTCCATCGATCAGAGGCGCCACTGCGCGGAGCCTGGATGGATCAGGCCGACCACCGATGGCAAGGACGGCGGCAGTACACACCCAGGCCAGCAGGGTCAGTACTACGATCCTCACCACGAGCGCGTGGTGCCCCGATGAGGCAAGAGAGGGAGATCTGGTCGCCGCAGTCATCACGGGTTCTCTGTAATGGAGTCGCCAAGGATTCCTGCTGCCATGCACGGATGTCATCCTCCGTACAACCCGTACTTACTGCAACCCTCCCCTGCCCCGTCCAATCCCAGCTCCTTGCCAATGGGTCATCCAATCCCGCCCACAGACGCCACCCGCATGACGAAGTTTGCGATCGTCTCCTCCATCTGCTGCAGACCTGGATCCTCCAGCGGGTAGTGCCCGGCATTCTTGAGCAATACAGTCTCGACCTCAACCTGGCGGATGCGCGAGAGGAAGGGCGTACTAAGATGCAACGGTGTCCAGTGATCATCTGCCGGCTGGGTCAGGAGCACCGGGCAGCGGTCGAACTGCTCGGGTTCGAGTGCAGGCCGATAGTTCCCATAGCTGTCCAGGAACCGAATCGACATCCGGTTTCCAGCAGATGTCCGGTCGCGCAGAAAGATCTCCATTGCGACCTTGTCGTTGGCAAGCGCACTCATTTTCGACGCCAGCGTCATTGGATATCTGAATGCAGCAATTGGAGACTTCGCCAACAGGCCCATCAATGGAATTCCAAGCCGTGAGGTCAGCAGGTCGTGGGCCGTCTCGTCGCGCACCTGCTGTGATCGCTGGTCAAGGAAGGTCATGCCCACAATCCCAGCCACTGTCCCCTTTGGCGCCTTTGCAGCAGCGTGATAGGTCAGCATCCCGCCAGCACTAAGGCCATACAGCACGATGGGGCGCACGTCCCGCGCCCGCTCAAACGCAATGAAGTCGACAACGAGATCGACCCACTCGTCGTAGGAGAAGGGGGCACCGCGCGCTACCTTGGTGAGCCCGTAACCAAGATTGTCCAGTGCCACTACTTCCAGACCTCTACGTGCCAAAGGCGCGCCCAGGATCATCGACATCTGGCGACCATTGGTGCCTACGCCGTGAAGGAGGATGACCTTCGCCGGTGCTTCCGCATTAACGTACCTGTCCAGGTGGACCTCGTGTCCTCGATGACTCCAGTACACCTCCTTGGGGGCAGTTGCCTCGTCAAGACGAAGGCGCGCAGGTAGCCGCGTTTGCAGGTCCCTCCATTCCTGCTGATCACGGTAGTAGTCTGGCTTGGCGTTCATGTTCACCTCGATTCAAGGACAGAGGGCATGCTCCTCCAGGCGGCGGCGGCCAGGGATGCTTGTTCGGGACAGGCGCTATAGAATTTGTGCCAACCAACGGACTTGATCATGGATCCTTGGCACTACCCCCGCAGCCCTGCTTCGATCGAGCTCATGCTGCGTTTTGGCGAAAGCCGTGGGATAAAGACCCCGCAGCTGATGACGGGCACCCGCCTGGCGGCCGCCGACCTGAAGGACCCTGACGCGATCATTTCGGCGACCCAGGAACTGAAGGTCATCGAGAACCTGCTGAAAGCGTTGCCGAAAGCATCCCGCGCCGGGCTGGAGGTAGGCCTGACCTATCGGCTTTCGGCGTATGGATTGCTCGGCTATGGGCTGCTAAGCAGCGCAAGCGGCGAGGCTGCTCTTGCCCTCGCCCGGCGCCTCCTCCCGCTGACCTACACCTTTGCCTCCATCACGATCACATCGGATGGGCGCAACGTGCAGATGGCATTCGCCCCTGCCCCCGAATTGATCGGTGACACAGCGCGCTTTGTGGTGGAACGTGCCATGGGTGCCACCGCACGTGTACTACATGACGTGATCGGGCGGGACTTCCGATTGGAATGGTTCGAGCTCGCCGGGGCAGCCAGTGGCTCAGGCTCGGGTGTCTCTACCGTATTCAGTGCACCGGTACGCCATGGCGCCATCAAGGGTTCTCTGGGCTTTTCATCCGCCTTGTTGCAGCGTCCACTGCCACAGGCCAACCCGATCACGGCCAGAATGTGCGAACAGATGTGCAATGAGCTGCTGAGGAAGCGTAGCCCCAGGGTGGACACGGCGGCCTTCATCCGCGAACACCTTGCCGGACAATCATTCAGGCATCCGCCGTCGGTCGGCGAATATGCACGCATGCTCAACACCACCGAGCGCACCCTCAAACGCAGGCTGCAGAGCGAAGGAACAACGTTCCGCGAGATATCCAACGGTGCGCGTTTGGCCCGCGCAGACATCCTGATGCAGGACGGGCGCCTGTCCCTCGCGCAGATTGCCGCGGAACTGGGATTCAGTGAACCAACCACCTTTTCGCAGGCCTACAAGAAGTGGACCGGGGTGCCGCCAGGCAAAGCCCGCAAAAGCGGCATTTAACCGCAACATTCAATGTCGGATATGCTGATCGCACCCTTGCCACTGGCAGGACCACAATCCATGGCACAGGCCTTCACACGTACCATCTGCATGCTGATCTACGACGGCGCGCAGTCATTGGACATCAGCGGCCCTGTGGAAGTGTTCGCTCTGGCAAGTCGCCAGGCCGAGGAAGACCGCGCTGGCAGTGCACCGCTGTACTCCGTGAAGCTGATCGGCAGACACTCGAACTGGGTTGTGGCCTCCTCCGGCATACGCCTGCTCCCCGATATGACGTGCGAGGAGATGCCCGACAATACCGACACGCTGCTGGTGTGCGGTGGAATGGGTGACTCGCTCGATGTCATCAGGGCTGATCGGGCACTGGTCGAATGGCTGGGACGAGCCGCAACACGCGTGCGGCGGATCGCCTCGATCTGCAGCGGCGCTCTTCTGCTGGCCGAGGCGGGCGTCCTTGATGGCCGTGAGGCCACGACGCACTGGAGTGATGTTCGCGAGCTGCGCGAGCGCTATCCGAAGGTGCACGTGCAGCCAGATGCGATCTACACGCACGATGGCCATGTGTGGGCGTCGGCTGGGATCACCGCGGGGATGGACATGGCCCTGGCGATGGTCGCAGAAGATCGTGGCCAATCGCTGGCACTGAAGGTGGCCAAGCGGATGGTCATGACCAGCAAACGCTCCGGCGGCCAGAGCCAGTTCAGCCGCCAGTTGCAGTCTATGGATCTACCCGACCAGTTCCAGAAGCTGGAACAGTGGATGCGGGAGAACCTGCATCTTCGCCTGAGCGTGGACGAACTCGCGCAGCGTCTGCACATGAGCCCCCGGCAGTTCAATCGCAGATTCGTCGCGACCTTCCAGCTTACGCCACAGAAGTATGTGGAAATGCTGCGCGTCGAAGCAGCCAAGCCATTGCTTGAGGGCACGCGCAAGGACATGCAATGGGTTGCCAGTGAGTGCGGATACGGTTCGGTGGATGCGCTCCGGCGCGCCTTTCTCCGCCAGCTCAACGTGACGCCAAGCGAGTACCGGACACGGTTTGGCTCTGTCTAGAGCGTCCCGATCCGCAGGATTGATGTCCGCATCCGCCGGTGCGCCTCAGCTACGTTATCGTCTTCGCGTCACCTCATCGCGGCGCCCTTCGGCTCGTGCCGTGAGCGCCCGCCCGCCTAAGGATATGCCGTGACCCGCTACGCCCCACGTTGCCTCAGCCTCCTTGCGGGGATCTGCGCCGCCGTGCCGCTGCCTGCATCGTCGCTCGAGCGGCTTCCGCTTCCGGCCGGGTGCAAACCCGCCCAGCGTTCTGCGCAGGCACGCCCGATGGAGGCCATGGACGTACCCGTTTTTCCGCCTGTCCAGCTTGATGTCCGTACCCCCTTCGAGCCCAGTGCCTTCAGTGCGGGCGGCTATCGCTACCTTGTGTACGAACTGCAGCTGCAGAACTACTCGGAAGCATCATTGCGCGTAGAAGCAGTGGACGTATTGACGCCCGCACCGGATGGGGCCGAGCTTCTCCTCAGGATTTCAGGACAGGCCCTGCGCGACCAGATGAGACTGGTCGGTAGCGGTGCTGTTGATTCCGCGCAGACGCTGGAGACAGGACGTGCGGGGACGGTCTTCCTATGCGTTGCGTTCGACGGATCGTTCCCGGTGCCTGATCGCCTCCTGCATCGCGTCGTGCTGGACAGTGCAGTGGCGCAGGGCCCCGAGGTGGGCACGCAGCACGACACCGTGAAGGTGCTGTCCAGCCCCGTCCGTGGCAGCCACTGGCTGGCGGACAACGGGCTCGCACTTGACCTTCATCACCGTCCTGGCGTGTTTGTCGCCGGAGGGACAGCCCAGATTTCGCGCCGATACGCCATTGATTGGAAGCGCCGAGTCGACGGCAAGCTGCTGGCGGGAGACCCCCTGGATGTACGCAGCTACCATGCGTACGGGGAACCGGTATTTGCCGTTGCTGATGCCACCATCATCCAGGCCAGGGACGGGTTCCCGGACAACACCCCGCGGACACCGGCCGGGTTCACTCCGGCCGTGCCACTCAGCATGGAATCGTTGGCGGGCAACACCGTGGTTCTGGACCTGGGCGATGGCCAGTTCGCGCACTATGCCCATCTTCAACGTGGAAGCGTCGCGGTCAAGGCCGGGCAACGGGTCAAGCGTGGCGAGCTGCTGGCGAACATCGGAAATTCAGGCGATGCCAGATGGCCACATCTGCACTTCCAGGTGACAACCGGCCCCGGCGTCATGAGCAGCGAGGGTGTGCCGTTCGTGCTTGATCATTTTCGTGCCAAGGGCCCTTCAGGCCAATGGACCGTGAGGCGTCAGGAGTACCCCCTGCTCGACAGCGAGCTCGACCTCTGATCCAGACTGGGCGAGGGTCATGCCCTACCCGGCCTCGCGAATCCGTCGTGCCGACTGGCGCAGACTGTCGATCAACCCTGCGATGGCCGAATCGCTGCCCGTCGCTTCACGCCAGTACATGCCGAGTGCTCCTGCCGACCCCATCGACAAGGGCAGCCGGGCCATCTGCTTCAGGCGCACGAAGTGATCCGCTACATGTGCCGATGCGGCCAGCAACAGATCGCTGTCGCGCAGAAGCGAGATGTTGGCCAGCATGGAGGCCGACTCCACCGCATAGGGCGGCGGCGTCAGTCCGATCTCAGCCAGGCCGGTTTCCAGATTGGAACGGATCGGCGTTCCCACAGGCCACACGATCCACGGGTAGTCGAACGCCTGCTGCCAGGTGAGCGAACGCTTGTGTGTGAGTGGATGACCGGGCCGCGCGACCAGCACAATCGGCTCCACGTACAGCAGCTCATACTGCAGGCCAGGTGGCGGATTGCTGCCGCTCAGCCGTCCGACGGCCACATCCACCTGGACGCGTTCCAGCTGTGACAACAGTTCATCCATCGTCCCCTCGCGCAACCCGATCTGGATGTCCGGCTGCAGGCGCATGTAACGCGCGATCGCATCAGGGACCAGATCGAACGTGGCCGCAGGTGAGGTGGCAAGCATCACCCGGCGCAGGCCGCCGTGGCGTACCGCCTCCACATCCTCCTCCGCCCGCTGCATCGCGTTGAGAACGCGTCGCGCATAGAGCAGCACCAGACGGCCCGCCGGGGTCGGGCTGATGCCGCGTGCGTGCCGGTCGAACAATGCCGTCCCGATGTCCTCTTCCAGTTCGCGCAGCCATTTGGACAGGCCCGGCTGTGTGGTGTGCGCCGTCCGCGCGGCTTCGGACAGGCTGCCGGTCTGTTCCAGCAGCAACAGCCACTGCAGATGCCGCATATGCAGGCGGCGCGACCAGTCGAGAATCTCAGGCATATCCGTTCCTATATGGATGAATACTCAAAGATCATTTTCGCATTGTAGGTTAACCGCCTAGTCTCTGCTTCAAAGGCACCGCTCCGGGGTGCCGGCACGCACGGTGGAGTCGCTCATGCACGCAGTCCAGGCCCTCGACGCACGTTCCGCATTCAACCGCGATATCGACGCGGACCATCTGGTGCCGCTGTGGGAACAGCTGCATTCACTGGTGCCGCGCGCGCCGGCAGCCAAGGTGGAGGCAGCGCTGTGGCGCTATCGCGACCTGCGTCCGCATCTGATGCGCGCAGGCGGCCTGCTGACGGCCGCCGAAG
This sequence comes from Stenotrophomonas sp. GD03794, assembly GCF_029842145.1. Classification (NCBI taxonomy): domain Bacteria; kingdom Pseudomonadati; phylum Pseudomonadota; class Gammaproteobacteria; order Lysobacterales; family Lysobacteraceae; genus Stenotrophomonas; species Stenotrophomonas sp. GD03794. The sequence continues at coordinate 160,494 of NZ_JAOCFV010000005.1, read as the reverse complement.
CGATACGACGAGTGCTGGTCATGGAGAATCCCGCGATCCGTGGCCGCGCCTCGGTCACGCAGAGCCTGTATGCCGGCCTGCAGCTGATCCTTCCCGGCGAAGTCGCGCCCAGTCATCGCCACACGCAATCGGCGCTGCGCCTGGTGATCGAAGGCACCACGGCGCATACCGTTGTCGATGGCGAACGCATTGCGATGGCCCCGGGCGACTTCATCATCACCCCGTCCTGGACCTGGCATGACCACGGCAATCGCGAAGCGGCCGAAGGTGGAGAGCCTGTGGTCTGGCTGGATGGGCTGGACATTCCATTGCTGGGCTTCCTGGGTGCGCAGTTCGCCGAGGACCACGACAGCGATGAGCAGCCCCTGACGCAGCTGGAGGGCAGTTCACTGGCCCGCTACGGTTCGGCCCTGCTGCCGGTACGCCACCGCGTGGCAACGCCCGTATCGCCACTCTCGCACTATCCCTACGAACGCACCCGCGAAGCGCTTGAAACCCTGCTGCGCAATGGTGATCTGGATCCTTGGGATGGCATCAAGCTCCGCTATGCCAATCCTGCAACAGGTGGCTGGGCGATGCCCTCCATCGCGACCTGCATGCAACTGCTGCCGGCAGGCTTCCGTGGCCGCACCTGGCGCAGTACTGATGCCACCGTGTACTCGGTGGTGGAAGGCAGCGGTGAGGCGATCATCGGCGGGCAATGCTTCGCCTTCGAAGCCAAGGACACCTTCGTGGTCCCCTCATGGGCCGGGCTGTCACTGCATGCCAACGAGGATTCCACGCTGTTCAGTTTCTCCGACCGCCCCGTGCATGAGCTGCTGGGCGTTCTGCGCGAGTCGCGCGAAGCGGAATGAGGTCACGTCCTCCCGCGCGCCCTTCCCCGTCCGTTTCTGGAGTGGTTTCAATGACGTATCTCTTTGCCCCGGCACCGGTGGTCGGCATACCGGTGGTTGGCAGTGATCAGCAGTTCCCCGTACGCCGCGTGTACTGCGTCGGCCGCAACTACGCCGCACATGCGCGGGAAATGGGGTTCGATCCGGATCGCGAGCCGCCTTTCTTCTTCTGCAAGCCCGCCAACGCTGTCGTGCCGGTGGCCGCCGGAGAAGAGCTGCAACTCCCCTATCCCAGCGAAACCGGCAATTACCACTATGAAATCGAGCTGGTGGCTGCCATCGGCACCGGCGGCTCCAACATTCCGCTGGAGCAGGCGCTGTCGCATGTGTTCGGCTATGCAGTAGGCCTGGACATGACACGCCGCGACCTGCAGATGAAGATGCGCGAGATGGGGCGCCCGTGGGAAATCGGCAAGGCCTTCGACCAGTCCGCCCCGATCGGCCCACTGTGGCCTGCGGCACGAAGTGGATCGATCGACCAGGCCGGACTGTGGCTGCAGGTGAACGGTGAAGATCACCAGCGCAGCACGACCGCGGCGTTGATCTGGTCAGTGGCCGAGACCGTCGCATACCTGTCGCGCTTCTTCGAGCTACAGCCGGGTGACCTGATCTATACCGGCACTCCAGAGGGCGTGGGCCCGGTGGTCCGCGGCGACCTGATGGTGGGCGGCATCGACGGTCTTGGGGAGTTGAACGTGCGTGTAGTCTGAGCACGCGCACTGCGGCATTCACCAGCCCTCGGGAGGGCTGCAATTCCATTGCACAAGGCTGCGCATGGCGCGGCCAGGGGATGAATCATGTCTGCAATCCTGCGTAACGGCGCCGTCGACATCCAGGCATTCGTTGACGCGCAGCCATTGAGCGGCTTCCAGTGGCGGGTACTGGGTCTGTGTTTCCTGGTGGTCGCGCTGGACGGACTCGATACCGCCGCGATTGGTTTCATCGCCCCCGCATTGAGCCAGGACTGGTCACTGACTCCCGGCCAGCTCAATCCGGTGATGGTTGCTGCGTTGGCGGGGCTCGCCGTGGGCGCATTCGCCTGCGGCCCGCTCGCCGATCGCTTCGGCCGCAAACGCATCCTGATGCTGTCCGTGCTGTTCTTCGGCGGCTTCAGCCTGGCTTCCGCCGGGTCGGACTCGGTCGCGGGATTGAGCGTGTTGCGCTTCCTCACCGGACTCGGCCTTGGCGGTGCCATGCCGCAGGCGGTAACGCTGATGTCCGAGTATTGCCCCCAGCGCCGCCGCTCGCTGCTGGTCACCACCATGTTCTGCGGCTTCACCCTGGGCTCTGCGCTGGGCGGGATCGTCTCCGCGCACCTGGTGCCACTGTTTGGCTGGCGCTCCATCCTGGGGTTGGGCGGCGCGCTGCCCCTGCTCATTCTGCCGGCGCTGGCACTGTGGCTGCCGGAATCGCCGCGTTTCCTGTTGCTCAGGCCGGGCAATGAAGCACGTGTGGCAGCACTGCTGCGCAAGATCGCAGCGTTGCCAGCAGGGTGGTCCGGGGCGTTCCTGGATGGCGTGGCCCGTGATCCTGCCACGCAGGTTGGGCGCTCCCCGTTGCAGCTGATCATGGCACCGGCGCTGCGCCAGGGCACGGTGTTGTTATGGGGTGCCTTCTTCATGAGCCTGTTGATCATCTACCTGCTGACCAACTGGCTGCCGACGCTGATCAAGGGCACTGGCCTGAGCCTGAGCCAGGCGGCGCTGCTGACCGCCCTGTTCCAGATCGGCGGCACCATCGGCTCGATCGTGCTGGGGGCCACCATGGACCGGCTCAATCCCTACCGCGTGCTGGCATTGGCCTATCTGGCCGGCGCGCTCTGCATCGGCGCCATCGCACGCTTCTACTACGACTTCTGGCTGTTGGGCGCCTTCGTGGCTGGGGTGGGCTTCTGCATCAGCGGCTCGCAGGTAGGGGCCAATGCACTGGCGGCCGCGTTCTATCCCACTGCCAGCCGCGCCACCGGCGTTTCCTGGGCGCTGGGTGCAGGCCGCATCGGCTCCATCGTGGGTTCGCTCAGCGGCGGCGCCATGCTGGGCCTGGGCTGGGGCATCCAGGGCATCTTCAGCCTGTTGATGCTTCCCGCAGCGATCGCCGCACTGCTGATCTTCATCATGGGGCTGCGCTATCGGCACGCACGCACCACGACTGCGACAGTGACCGCGCACTGATTCCTTCCGTACGAGCCGATCATGATCCTCTACAGCTTCTTCAACAGCTCCACCTCCTACCGGGTGCGCATCGCCCTTGCGCTGAAAGGGGTAGAGTACCAGCTGCGCACCGTGGCCATCCGCAAGGGCGAGCAGTACAGCGCGGCCCATCGCTCGCTGAGCCCCATCGGTGGTGTGCCGGTGCTGGTCACAGATGACGGCGAGGTCCTGACCCAGTCACTGGCGATTCTCGACTACCTGGACGCCATCGCTCCGCAGGTACCGTTGTTCCCGACAGAACCGATGCGCCGCGCACGGGTGCAGGAACTGGCGCTCCTCATTTCCTGCGACATCCATCCACTCAACAACCTGCGCGTCCTGAAGTACCTGGAGTACGAGCTGGGCCTGGAGGCTGGCGAACGATCGGAGTGGTACGGCCATTGGATCGCCAAGGGCCTGGCCGCCGCCGAAATCCTGCTGCAACGCGCCGACCCAGCCACGTTCTGCTTCGGTGACACGCCGGGCGCGGCGGACTGCTGCCTGGTCCCCCAGGTCGCCAATGCGCTGCGCATGAACTGCGACCTGGCGCCCTACCCGCGCGTGCTGCAGATCCATCAGGCCTGCCTTGCACACCCTGCTTTCCAGGCTGCCGCACCGGAACGGCAACCCGACTATCCGGCCTGAGCCTCCGGTCGCGCTGCCAGCGCAGGAACGTGCTCATCACTCAACCTTGGGAGAGATCGCATGCGGCACCCTCCATATGCCATCGGTTCACGGCAGGCACCCTTCATGCTGTCCGTGCTGGCCCTGGTCGGCAGCAGCGTTGCGCTACCGGCACAGGCTGCACTTCCATCCGGCAACCTCGGGCTGACCTCGTTCAACGATGGCAAGTCCAAGCCCGGCAATCTGTTCCAGCAGTTCGTCAACGTTTACGAAGCCGACCGCTTCATGGATGCACAGGGCAGGCCACGACCGGTCGACAACGAGCTGCAGACCACCGTGCTGGCCACCTTCGTCGGCCGCATCACCGAGCACAAGGTCTTCGGCGCCTGGTACGGCTATGAAGCCCTGCAGCCGGTGCTGTTTGCCAATGCGGATTTCAACCCGAAGGTGAGCACCGGCAATGGCCTGGGTAATCTGAGTGTCAGCCCGGTCGTATTGCAGTGGCCCGAAACAACCCTGTTCGGGCGCCCCTACTTCCAGCGCCTGAACCTGCAGGTTCAACTGCCCACGGGCAGCTACCACCGCGACCGCGCCATCAACCCGAGCAGCAACGCCTGGGCGTTCAATCCGCACTATGCGCTGACCTGGGAGTTCGCGGACAACTGGGAACTCAGCTCTCGCATCCACTATCTGTGGACGGGCCGCAACAACGATCCAAATCCAGCCCTTGCCACCGACTACGTGCAACCTGGCCAGGCGCTGCATGCCAATGTCTCGGTCTCGCGTGCAGTGGGCCAGAACTGGCGTCTCGGCCTGTCCGGCTATGCGCTCAAGCAGATCAGCGCCGAACGCATCGACGGCAGAACCCGGGCCGATTCGCTGGAACGAATCAGCGCACTGGGCCCCGCCGTCCAGTTCGGCACCGGCAGGACCCGCATCATGGTCCACTACTACAAGGAGTTCGATGCGGCCAATCGCAGCGAGGGGGACCGCCTGCTGCTCCGCTGGTTCCAGTTGTTCTGAAGCCCGCTCACATCGATTCATGTAAGTGAAAGATACGCCCTCCCTGTCGCCCCGTGGGCTATGCTCGCCCTGCACGTCTGCACGCGCGAACATCGCCTCCCGGGGCTGGCGTCATGTCAAGCACGATCACGCAGCGAATGAGAGCCTGGCTCTTCCCCTGCACAGTGGCTGCGCTGGCCATCTGTGCGGCCATTGGCCTGCCCGTGGCAAGCCAGATCGGGATCGAGCAGATCTTCCAGGCCACCGAACGAAACGTGGCCATGGGCTACGCGCGGGATGTCCTGCAGCGCTCCGAACGGGTGTCAGCCACCTTGAAGGACGCTCTGGCGCAGCTGACACAGGGCGATCCGGCAACCTTCTGTGATCCCTCACGGGTCACCACGATGCGCCGTATCGCCTTGATGTCCCCGGACATCATGGCGATCGGCCATTCCCAGCAAGGTCGCCTGCTCTGCTCCTCCTTGCCGGTCCCGGTGGATTCGGTGGTGCTCGGTCCCGTGGAGTTCCGCGGCGAGTTCGATGTACGCACCAAAGTGAGCCTTCCCCTCGCGCCTTCACCGACATTCATGGCGATAGAGCGTGATGGCTTCGTCTTCTTCCTGTACAGAACGCACGTGATCGACCTTCCGCTCGATCGTGACGCTGTGGTTGCGACGTACTCCACGCTGGCGCGCAGGGTGCGGACCTCGCGTGGCGAGGTTCGCCCCGCCTGGCTCGCGGCCGGGCGCCGCGGCCAAGGCGTCAGCTTCATTGATGGCCGCTACGCGGTGGCCGTGCTGGAATCCAGCCGAAACGCCACGGGCGTGGTCGTCGCCTACCCGCGCAGCCGCTGGCAATCAGAGAAGCGCAGCATTGCCGGCGCCACGCTCGGCCTGGCGATACTGGCTGGCCTGGGGGTGGCGTCATGGGTGGTCCTGTGGGCCCGGCGACTGCTGAGCGTATCGGCCACTTCGCTGAAGCGAGGCCTTCGGCGCGGGGAGTTCAGCCTCCACTACCAGCCCATCGTCGAGCTGGAAACCGGACGATGGGTGGGCGTGGAGGCGCTGCTGCGCTGGCAGCGTCCAGGCGGAACCCCGGTCAGTCCCGCGATCTTCGTGCCGTTGGCGGAACGCACCGGGCTCATCGCCCGGCTCAGCCAGCGTGTTCTGGAGCTGGTCGCCGCAGAGAGCCCGATGCTGCTGGCGGAAGATCCCGATTTCTACATCGCCATCAATCTCGCCGGCAGCGATCTGGCGTCATCGAAGATGCTCACTCGACTGCGCGCACTCTCCGAACTGCCTGGTGCCAGCGGTCGCAACTTCCAGGTCGAGATCACCGAGTACAGCATGGTGTCCATCGACGCGGCCGGAAGCAGTATCAAGTTCCTGCGAGAAATGGGCATCCAGGTGGTACTGGATGATTTTGGAACAGGCTTCTCCAACCTTGGTTACCTGACCGAGTTCGCGCTGGATGGCCTCAAGATCGACCAGCAGTTCGTGCAACGCATCGGCAGGTCGGACACCGCCGATGCCATGGTCTTCCACATCATCGAGCTCGCCCGATCATTCGGGCTGCGCATCGTGGCCGAAGGCATCGAGACCCAGCAACAGGCCGATGCACTGGCAGCGCATGGAGTACGGCGTGGCCAAGGGTGGCTGTTTGCTCGTCCGATGCCGCTGCACGAGCTGCTCAAGGCGCTGCGGCGCCGCCACGATTGAATGGGCGCGCCGGACCGCTCACCGCCCCCGCTCCACCTCCCCCTGACCACCACAGCGCCGATAGTCGAACGGAATCCGCAGGGTCTTCCCATCCTCTCCCGGTCCGGAAATGCTGGCTTTCAGCTCGGCGCCATCGCGCCGGTACTCGATGCGGTTCGGGAAGTCATGCTGCGGGTTCTCGAACACCACCCAGTTCTCGCCGTGGTCGGCAATCACGAATGTGGTCGGCGCCACACCGTTGGGCTGCACATGCAGGCCGGCCGCCTTGCCGGCCGGCACCAGGCGCATGTACTCGAAAGACGCCATGCTGCCGCGGCTCAACGTCCGTGACATGCCAAGCAGGGCGCCGCCGGCCTCTGGCAGCCACACCTCATCAAGCCTGCGCTCCTCGGTACCACCGCACCAATGCCCGGCCAACCAGTCGAACCTACCCGGAGCAGCAGTGACTGCACTGCTTCCCAACGCCAGCCCTGCGCCCAGCACCACCAACGTCGACTTCAACATGCCCTGACCTCCTGGATCGGTTGGACGCAGGCTAGCGCCCCAGCCCCGGGGACGCTTGTAAAAATGCGCAGGATGACGTCCGATGCCGCATGGACTACCGCGAGCACCCTGCCCCCGACGACCTGCGTCGTCATGTCCAGTGCCTCTGGTGGCTGCGGGACGAGGCCCCAGCCCATGAGGTGCAGGTCATCTATCCCGATGGCCGGTGCGAGTTGCTGGCGGAACTTGGCGTGCCGCTGCATCTGCATGGGGCAGACGGCCGGATCCGCTCCGATCTGCCGTTCTGTTTCGCCGCACAGCAATGCGGCCCGATCCGCCTGCGGGCCGTTGGCCCGGTGTTCTGCATCGGCGTGCGGCTGCAGCCGGCCGCAAGCGCCTTGATCGCCGGTGTCCGCCTGCCCGGTCTTCGCGACCAGGCACCGGACCTGTACACGCTGGATGCCTCCTTTGCCGAGACCTTCGGTGCGGCCGCACGCACCAGCGCGGCAAGCGGCACGCCCGAGCCGTTATGGCAGGTGCTGCGGGAATGCTGTGCCAGCTTCACTTTGGACGAGCGCATCGAACAGGCCGTTGCGGAACTGGATGCAGCGGAAGGCGACCTGCGCATCGCCGAACTGGCGCGGCGGCTGGGCATGTCCCTGCGCAGCCTGCAATTCCGCTTTCTGGCGGCCGTGGGCATGACGCCGAAAGAATATGCCCGCGTATGCAGGCTGCAGGCTCTGTTGCACACGCTGGATGGAGAAGCCACCAACATCGCCTCCGCCGCAGCGCGCCACGGCTACAGCGACCAGGCCCATGCCACGCATGACCTGGTGCGATGGACCGGCGTCACGCCCGCTCGACTGGTCCACGCGCTGCGCGGTGATCGCGGCAGCGACGATGCACTGCGGCTGGCTGCCGCCTTCGTGCGCGGAAGCAGTAGCGGCCACTCACGATAGCCGGGCCTCACCCTCCTGCCCTGCTCCAGAGCCGACTCCATCAGCCAGCGCTTCCCGCCGCCCGGATCTGCGTACCCAGCTCGCGGATCCGCGCCTCACCCGCGTTCAGTGCCTGCGGGCTGGTATGGACCGAGTAGTAGCCGGTTGCCAGTGGATACGGATGCCGTGCTGCGGTACCGAACACGAACTCGGTGTCCTCACGGGCGAAGAACGCAACGTCCTGGCCACCTTCCTCGAAGACCACCAGTTCACCTGCACCGATCGCTTCGGGTACACGCAGCGAGCCCACGCTCACCGCGGCCCAGGCCACGTCATGTCCCGGCGGCGGTTGGAACCGCCACGAATCCCCGGCCGCCAGCTTCACCGAGAAGTAGTTGATCGGTGCCGGGGCATCGATGGGGCTGCGGGCCCTGCCGTACGTTCCCAGCAATACGGTCACCGGACCTTCGCTGCGGATCTCGCCAGGAGAGAAGTAGCGGCTGAAGGGCGCGCCCAGTTCCAGTGCCGGCGGCAGTGCAAGCCACAACTGGAAACCGCGCAAGCGATCGGAATCACCGAATCCGCCGCCGTGCCAGGCGCCACTGCCGGCCTGCATCCACTCCATCCAGCCGGCCTCGATACTGCCCTGGCGCCCCTGGTCGTCTTCATAGTCGACCGCCCCTTCCAGCAGCCAGGTGAGCGTGGCGATGCCCGAATGCGGATGCAGGCCAAGCGCAGCGGCTCTGGCACGCGAAAGATCACGCGCATCGATAAGGTCGAGGAAGACGAACGGCTTGAGACGTTCGCCCAGGTCGGAAGGACTCACCAGCCGGGTGATGGGTCCGTGGCTGCGGCCGCGGGTGCGATGCACGATGCGGCGCACGGAGGCGACCGGAGGGATCGCAGTGGATTCGGAGGGGTGGACGGCAAGCATGGCGTGATCTCCTTGGAAGCAGGGTTCGAACGACGCGGCGGCGTCGTACGTCCAAGGTAGGCATCGGCCACGCATGGCAGTAGCCGGTCAGATCGGATTTCACCCCTCCATTGCTGGAGCAATCGCTGCCGCGCTGAAACAGCTACCGCCCGATTCAGGCGTCCACCAGCTGCCCCTGCACCAGATGGGTCGTGGCGAACTCGACAAACGCGCTGGCGGCGCGAGGCAGCTGCCGCCGGCTCTGGTACACCACGAACAACTCCAGCCCATCAATACGGTAGTCGGGCAGCACCTGGACCAGCTTCCCTTCCCGCAACGGCTGCGCCACCATCGCCTCGGTCAGCAGCGCGATGCCCATGCCGGCCACGCAGGCCTTGGTCAAGGCCAAGGCCGAGTTGGCGCTGAATCGCCCGCGCACTTCGACCTCGGCGGGGCCATCCGGCCCCATCAAGTGCCACTGCGTGCGCCCTGAGCCCGAGGGCACGGCGATACAGTCGTGCGTGGACAGCTCCTCCAGTGCGCTGGGCGCTCCCCGTGCCTCCAGGTAGGCCGGGCTGGCCACCAGCACGGCACGGTTGTTGCCCACCCGGCGCGCGATCAGTGTTGGCCCGGTGACTGCACCTGCACGAATCGCAACATCGATGCCGTCAGCGACCAGGTCGGCGCGCGCATCATTGAGCACGAACTCCAGGCGGACCCTGGGATGGGCCTGCAGGAATGACTGCACCCATTCCAGCTGGAACCAGTTGAAGAAGTCCACCGGCGCGGCGACGCGCACCTTGCCCACCGGCACTTCACTTCCCTCGGAAAGCTCCAGGGTGGCGTCCGCCAGCGCCTCGATCTGCTCCACGCTGCGTGCGTACAAGCCCTCACCGGCATCGGTCAGGGTCAACTTGCGGGTGGAACGGTGCAGCAGCCGGACGCCCAGCTGCGCCTCCAACTGCTGGATGCGCCGGCTGGCGGTATTGGAGGGCATGCCGACGCGGCGCGCGGCCTCGGCGAAGCTGCCGGCCTTGGCCACCTGTACGAACAGGGCCACATCATTGAGGTCGATCACCCGCGGTCTCCATGCACACGACTCCGGTACGGAGGCCCCTGCATTGTGTTGCAAATGGTGTCGCCACGCTCAGCGCGGCGCCCTGCCCTCATCGGGCCTTGCGCGCATCCAGGCTGAATCGGCCGGCGCCGTTGGTGGCCAGCATCAGGAATGCACCGGCAATGGAAACATTCTTGAGGAACATGATCATCTGCGTCTGGTCTGCGAAGTTGTTGTGGAACAGGAAGGCGGTGACCAGGGTGAAGCCGGCAAGCAACATGGCGACCAGCCGGGTCTGCCAACCCGCTGCGATCGCCAGCGCGCCACCGATCTCCGCCAGGATCACCAGCGGCAGCATCAGCGCGGGGACACCGACCGAGGCCATGTACCCCGCCGTGGCCTCGTAGGCGCTCAGCTTGCCGAATCCCGACAGCAGGAACAGTGCGACCAGCAGGAGGCGGCCGAGCAGTTCGACTGCGCCCTGCAGGCGGGTGGAGGTCGAGGTACCAAGGGGTGTTGTGGAATAAGTGGACATGTCTGCATTTCCTGGAGGCGTGTTGAAAGAAGAGGGTCGGTGGCAGCGGCAGGAACGACGACATCATCACTGCCAGCGGGACGCACTCTAGGTGCCCCTTCCACCGCCCACTAGCCGACCCAGGGGGAATACACCCGTCCATTCATGGACGAATCCACCCGCAGTGGGATTGCTCCCATCCGTGGACGAATGAAATCCGCTGCGACCGGCTAGTGGGGCCCAATGCCCGCAAATAGAGTGCAGCCGTGGCCCATGGCAGTGCGTTCGCCGGGCCCGTCCTACCTCCACTACGAGAACCGCCATGAAGCTCCTGCACATTGATTCCAGCATCCTGGGCCAGCAGTCGGTCAGCCGCCAGCTCACCGCCCAGCTCATCGAGGCTGCCCGCCAGCAGCATGACGACGTGAGCGTGACCTACCGCGATCTTGCCCTGGCACCGGTCGACCACCTTGCCCCGCCCCACCTTGCCGCCGCCCAGGGCGCCCCCATCGAAGCGGATGCCCTGCAGCAGGACGTGGCGCTCGGTGCCGACGATCTGGATGCCTTCCTGCAGGCCGATGTCGTCGTCATCGGAGCACCGATGTACAACTTCAGCATTCCCAGCCAGCTCAAGGCATGGATCGACCGCATCGCGGTGGCCGGCAAGACCTTCCGCTACACCGCACAGGGGCCGGAAGGCCTGGCGGGCGGCAAGCGGGTGCTGATCGCCTCCACGCGCGGCGGCATGTATGCAGGTGATGCGCCCGGCGCGGCCATGGATCATCACGAAACCTACCTGACCAGCCTGTTCGGCTTCCTGGGCGTCACCGACCTGCAGTTCATCCGGGCCGAAGGTCTGGCAATGGGCGACGATGCGCGTGCACAGGCACTGCGGCACGCCCAGCTGGACATCGAGCGCGTCTTCGCCTGATAGCTGTGCCGTCGGCGGTACACATCGCCACGGCATTTCAATCCCATTCCGCCCGACGCACCGAAGCCGATGGACAGCGATATCGCTGTCTACAGGAACCGGTGCATCACATATACATCAACCAACCCCAGCGACCGATGCCGGAACGCCGCAGGTAGCGTCCCGACCACGGCGAAGCCCAGCTTCCGATACAGCTCAACCGCTGGCGCATTGGTACTGACCACGTAATTGAACTGCATGGCCAGGAAGCCTTCCGATCTGGCGCGATCAAGACTGTGCTCCACGAGCGCCCGGCCAATGCCGCGACCTTGCACCCGGGGATCGACCACATAGGTAGCGCTGGCCACGTGCGCGCCCAGGTCTGGATAGTTGGCACCCATCTTGTACATTCCGGCCACGCGCCCTTCCAGAACGGCCACAAAGGCCGCCTGCACTCCGAACCAATGGCTCCGAAAGGTCCCGGCCTCGAAGGTGCCGGCGAACGGAAGCGCATCTTCCGTCGCAATGGCGGCCTGGAAGATCGCCCACATGGTCTCGATGTCGTCCGCGCTGGCAGGTCGGATTTCCATGCGGTTCCTCGCGGAGTGGCGTGATGGACAAGGCGGACACTAGCAGAATCCAGGCACGAACAATCCCGCAGGTAATGCGGACGCCTGCACATGGGATTGAGAGCTGCCAGAGCGCCCAATGGATGCAGAACCCGGCGCCGGCCAGTGAGCCACAGCGCATGGGCCTCTCAACCCATGATCCACAGCACAGAGGCGTTCACATGGCACGTTTGAAGGAAAAAGTAGCAATCATCACCGGCGCGGGTGCCGGCATGGGGGCGGCCGATGCCCGCCTGTTCGCGCGCGAGGGCGCCCACGTCTTCATCACTGACATCCGCGCCGACGCGGCACAGGCCATTGCAGCGGAGCTCAGTGCTGAAGGCCTGTCGGCCACGGCCCTGCCCCTGGATGTCACCCGCGAAGACCAGTGGAACGACGTGGTCGACCAGGTCATCGCAACGCACGGCCGCATCGACGTCCTGGTCAACAATGCAGGGCTTCCCGGCCCTTTTGATACCTGGGACAACGCCACGCTGGAAGGCTTCAACGCCATCATCCAGCTCAACCTCAACAGCCATTTCCTCGGCATGAAGGTGGTCAGTCCGCACATGAAGCGCGCGGGCAAGGGCTCGATCGTGAACATGTCGTCCATCTGTGGACTCGTGGCCATCACCGGCATCCATCCTGGCTATTGCCCCTCCAAGGGCGCCAACCGCCTGCTTGCCAAGGGGGCTGCTGCCGAGTTCGCCAGCTTCAACATCCGCGTCAACTCGGTGCACCCGGGCATCATCGATACGCCACAGAACAAGGACCTGATCGCCAACGATGGCGCCAACCATGGCATGCGCTCACGCATCCCGCTTGGTCGCTTCGGACGTGCAGAGGAAGTTGCCAATGTGGTGCTGTTCCTGGCCAGCGACGAAGCGTCCTATGTCACCGGTGCCGAGATCGTTGTCGATGGCGGCTACGTCATTGTCTGAGCCCACCCGGCGCGGGACGGCCTTGCCCTCGCGCCAACAGGCACACCCCATGTCAGATCAGAAGAGAATCGTCATCGTCGGCGGTGGCATCGGCGGCTTGCTGCTTGCGACCCAGCTCGGCCAACAGCTGGGTCGCAGCGGTCGTGCCGCCGTCACTGTGGTGGACAAGAGCCCCACCCATATCTGGAAGCCCATGCTGCACACGCTGGCCGCGGGCACGCGCAGCCTGCAGCAGCAACAGGTGGTATTGCTGGCGCATGCCAGCGAGCACGGCTTCACTTACCAGCCGGGGGAAATGCGCGGCCTGGACCGGGAATCGCGGGAAGTCCATATCAGCGACCTGCGCTCACCCGACGGAGAGTTGCGGGTACCTGCGCATCGAATCCCCTACGACGTGCTCATCCTCGCCATGGGCAGCCATGCCAATGATTTCGGCACGCCCGGCGTCCGCGAGCACTGCCACTTCATCGACAGCCTGGCCCAGGCCGAAGTCTTCAATGATGCACTTCGAACCCGGGTGATGCGTGCCATGGCCCAGGACGACCGCCTGCGTGTGGCCATCGTCGGGGGCGGTGCCACCGGTGTGGAGTTGGCTGCGGAACTGAGTCGGTTGCTGGAACTCGCGTCCAGCTATGCAGACCCTACCCTTCGTGATCGCCTGGATTTGACCCTGCTGGAGGGAGGCCCACGCATCCTGCAGGCGTTTACCCCAGCGATCTCGGCGTCGGCCACACACCAGTTGCGCAACATCGGTTTCCAGGTCCTGACCGGGGCATCCGTGATCGCCGCCGAGGCCGAAGGCTTCCGTCAGGCCGATGGCAACCTGGTTCCCGCAGACCTCATGGTCTGGGCGGCTGGGGTGAAAGGCATCACGTTTGCAGAGGGCCTGGATGGGCTGGAGCTCAATCATGCCAATCAGGTGCGGGTGCGCCCCAGCCTGCAATCCACAACGGACGACACCGTCTTCGTGCTCGGGGATGCCGCAAGCCTGACCTTGGCCGGTGCCACACGCGCCCTGCCACCTACGGCGCAGGTGGCCACCCAGCAAGCACAGCATCTGGCCCGCCACCTTCCGGCCTGGCTGGAGGGCCGGCCGCTGCCCGAGTTCGCGTTCCGTGACTTCGGTGCACTCGTTTCGATCAGCGATTACAACGCCTTTGGCACGCTGGGAGACTTCGGATTCTTCCGTGGCGCGTCGATCAAGGGGCGATTCGCACATCTCAGCCATGCGCTGCTTTATCGCCGCCACCAGCATGCGCTGCACGGCTTCCGCAAGGCGACCCTGCTGTGGATGGCCGAACGCCTGAACGGCTGCGTCCAACCCCGCGTTCGTCTTGCCTGAGGAGAAGACGGTGCTTCGGGGCCAGCCATGGCCCCGATTGCATTCCGGCCCTTCCTTACGACTCCCATCCTCCTCCCAGCGCCAGGAACAGGGCGATGCGGCTTCGAGCGACCGTCGCATCGGAGGTGGCGACGGCCTGCTCGGCCGCCGCAAGGCTACGCGCCACATCCAGCGCTTCCAATGCCGATACTGTTCCCGCCTTCAGCATCTGCTGCTGTTGCGCATGCGCCAGTCGGGCCGCCCCGCGCACATCCACCAGTACGGCGTTCTCTTCCAATGCCTTGGCATAGGCTGCCGCGGCAATCTCTGTTTCCGACAACGCCTTGAGAACTGTACCGTCGAAGGCGGCGAGTTCAGCCCGTGACGCCGCGTCGGCAGCGTCTATCCTTGCCCGTGCCACGGAGCGGTTCGGAAAGCTCCATGACACCAGCGGGCCTACCGAATAGCGCAGTGCGGAATCGTCGAACAGATGGTCCAGTCGACGCGATGTGGCACCCGCACTCAAGCCAAGATGCACACTGGGATACAGGCCCGCCATCTCCACACCGATTCGTGCCGTGGCCGCTGCCAGTCGACGCTCGGCCGCACGTACGTCCGGGCGCCGTCGGATCAGGTCAGCGCCCTCGCCCGCTGGCACCACACCGGCCATGGTCGGAATCGAGGTGCAGTGCTGGTACTGCGCATCCAGTTGCGAGGGTGCCTGTCCCAGCAGCAACGCCAGTCGTGACAGTGCGGATTGCTGGCCGGCCTGTAGTGGCGGTATCTGCGCCTGCAGCTGCCCAAGCAAGCCCCTGGCGCGGGTTACATTGATGGCTGGCTGCTGCCCGGCCTTCCACGCACGCTCGATCAATGCCAGCTCCGAGGCCTGCAGCTGGATGGAACGTGCCACCACCTGCTGGCTCGCGCCGGCGGCGCAACTGTCGGTGTACACACGCACCACGTCGCTGACAATACCGATGGTGGCCAGGTCCCGCGCCGCAGCGACGGCCTCGGTCTGCGCGTCCTGCGCCTCGAGGAGCCGCTTTACCCGCCCGGCCAGATCAAGATCGTAGTCGATGCTGATGCCAGCATCGAAACTGGCATGCACGCCTGCACTGGATCCAAGACCAAGGCTGGAAGCCTGGCTGGCACCTGCCCCGGCACTGACAGCAGTACCCACACCCGCTGCGGCGCGGACCTCCCGCGCCTGAGCACGGGCCTGCTCCAGCCGCGCCTGTGCGATCCGCAGATCGGTGTTGGCGGCAAGGGCGCGCTGCACAAGGGCATCGAGCGCGGGGTCGTCGTACAGCCGCCACCATCGTTCTGGTAACGGAGCATTGCTGACGGCCGCCGGCGCTCCCTGTACGGGTTCGATCGATGCAAACCCAAGGCCTGCAGCCGGCGGTACCGGAGGCCGGTAGTCCGGCCCTACGGTACGGCACGCGCTGATGGCCAGCACGATGCACATCGGCAGTACCCGCCGGACAACATGCCCATAGGGAACGGCGCGCATCATGGGGTCCTCCCCTGCGAATCGTCTTCGATCAGGGTCACCGTGGCGGTGCGCCCCGCGATCATCGCCATCCCTTCAGGGATTTCATCCAGTTCGACCCGCACTGGAATGCGCTGGGCCAGCCGGATCCAGGTGAACGTCGGATTGACGTTCGCCAGCAGGGTGCCATTTGCAGTCACACGCTCACGGTCATCGATGCCCGGTGCCAGGCCGGCCACGTGGCCACGCAGCGTGGCGGCCTCACCCATCACATGAACCTGGACCGGTGCACCTGGATGGATGCGTGGCAATTTGGTCTCCTCGAAGTAGCCTGCGACGTGATAGCTCTCGCTGTCGACGATGCTCACCAACGGCTGGCCTGCGCTGGCGTAGGTGCCGGGGCGCAACGAGAAATTGCTGATGGTGCCGTTCACCGGCGAACGCACGGTAGCGCTTTCAAGATTCAAGCGCGCCAGGTCCCGCTCAGCGATGGCCTGGCGATGACTGGCCGCTGCCTCTTCAGCCTGCGTGCGGCGGGCAGCGATGTCCTGGTCGGATGCTACGCCGACCAATCCACCGTAGCGCGAAGCCTCACGGCGCGCAGAGCGGGATCGCTCCGCAGCCAGTGCCACCGCGGCGTCCGCCCGTTCCAGGGCATTGGCCAGGCGGTCACGGTCCAGCACGAACAGGACCTGCCCACGCTGCACCTGCTGGTTGTCTCTCACATGTACTTCAGAGACGCGGCCGGAGACCTCGGTGGCCAATGCCACCACGTCGGCGCGGATCTTGCCGTCACGGGTCTGTGGCGCACTGATGTAGTAGCTGTAGATGTGCCAGGCCACGAACGCAGCAATGGCACTGAACATGAGGGTAAGGGCTTGCCGGGCAACGGCAAGCAGCAGGGGTTGCAGATTCTTCATGACGATGTGCGCCAGACAAGCGGAAAGAGAACCATGAGCGCGCCGACGAGCATCACCAGCAGCGACAGGTCGAACAGAGGGCGATTGCCGAGCAGCCGATAGGCGCCAATCCGATCCAGCACGCGCGACAATGCAATGCGCAGCACGAATCCGATCAGCAGGCACGGCAGCAACGGCGAGACAAACAGTCCAGCCAGGTCGAGCTCTCCGATCATGCTGCCTCTCCGTTCTGCGCCGGCACCGGCTCCAGGGCCAGGCGCAGGTGAACCAGTGCATCGGTCAGTGCGTCGCCTTCCGGGCTGCCCAGCAGGATGTCGCGTCGCAGCACCCGGTCGAGGTGATCGCCCAGCATTCCGGGCGACGCTGCGCCCGCCAGTTCACGGTGGAGTCGACGCATCAGCGCATCCAGCAAGTCGCGTTCGATCCCTGTCACATAGTGGGTGGCACGTTGCAGGTGCACCAGGCTGTGGCCGAGGCGAAGCTGCCGAAACAGGTGCGCTGCCGCCACCGCATTCGCGCCTGTGGCACGGGCGCCAAGCTGCCCGATGCGATCGAGATCGCGCTCAAGGAAGGCGTCCTCCACGTCGCGATCCGCGGTCCGGTTTAGCGTCGCCAGGTCCTGCCGCCCGTCCTCCTGCAATCGCTTCGAGGCCGCTTCGGCGCCCATGCGCTTGACCAGCAGCAGGCAGAAGAAGCCGATGAAGATGCCGATCAGGGTTCCCGCGGCCATGTCCAGGAAGGTGCCGAAGTCCTGGGGCTGGTAGTGACTGGCCAGACCTGCATTACTGAGTGTCAGCGCCAGCAGCAGGATCGCCAGCGGCTCCTCGATGCTCCACACCGCCAATGGCAGGATCACCAGTGCACACGCAAGTGCGAATCCAGTGAAGCTCTGGGCCATGGGCAGAAGCAGGTATCCCAGTACCACCGACAACGCGACCGACAACGCGGCGAAGCGACCGAACTTCATCGCAGCCAGATTGGCACCATCGAAGATGCCGAAGAAGGCCAGCGTCACGGTGCCCATGATCAGCATGTTCGGCCCCTGTGCCCAGCCGGTCGCCCACCACAGCAGGCAGATCAGCGCATACGCGAGGGCGCAGCCACCGCCGATGCGGAGTGCGTGATGATGATCCGGCGCGAGCGGCAGTGGCTGGCTCGTGGCCAGGCTGCGCTCCAGATGCGGCGGCAGCGGGTCACCCTTCTCCAGGGCATCATCCAGCACCTGGATATCGGTCCATGCCTGCTGTGCACGGGCCAGGTCGCGCTGGCGTGTTGCCACGATGCGCGCGCGCCAGGCCGGGTCATGCAGGCGCGAGCTGCCCGCGGTCGTCGCTTCCAACGCTCCGATCAAGGGCACAAGACGCGCCAGCCGCCGCTGCAGCGCAAACAGCAGCCGGTGCTGGCGATTGCTTACCGTGCTGTCGAAACGCAGCTGCTCGGCCACCAACGAGAGCGCCGAAAGGTCGGCCACGGCCTTGAGCCGATGCTGCGCAGCCACGTCCGTAGCCACGTTGCCAGCGACCGCGTCGTCCAGCCACTGCCTGACCTCTGGTAGCCAGCGGCGCAGTCGGGTTCTCACCGAAGGGCCCAATGCGGTTGGCGCCAGGCCGTCCACCAGGGTGATCGCGGCGATGCCGATGCAGATCTCGGTGACGCGCAGCAGCGCGATGTCGAACAGGCGCCCCGGGTGTTCCACGTTGCCCACGGCGATCAGGCACAACGTGACGGCAAACAACTGCAGCGCATATGCCCGTGGGGTGCGGTTGGCCGCCGCCACGGTGAAGCCCAGCGTGGCAACCACACCACTGGCCAGCACCACTGGGAAGGAAAGAATGCCGAACAGGCCGCCGATGGCCAGCGCAGTCACGCCGGCACCGAGGGTGCCCAGTAGACGGTACAGCGCTTTGGAGCGGACATTGGCCGAGATTGGATTGGCCAACGCGACGCAGGTCACGCTGGCCCAGTAATTCTGCTCCAGCCCGAGGTGCACGGAGGCGACGAACGCCAGCATGCAGGCCACATAGAGCTTCAATGCGAACAACAGGGTGGCCGCCGCATTCATGCCGGCCACCGCGATTCTGGAAGTGGGTTCACGAGGAAGGGCCCGGAAGGCGCAGGGCGGCAAGCGCCATGCCGCCGAGGAGGAAAGATGGATCGGGACGCAGGCCGGCGACCGGCACGTCCAGCCGGAAATTCTAGGAACGGAGCATGGGCGGTACCATTCGCCACCGTTCGTGGTTGATGTGCAATCGTCCGCCCGCTTCGCGCCGGAGACGGGGTTGGCGCGGTACGCTATGTGCGGCCCTTCTGTTGCCGTTCTGGTGCATGGATCCTCTGTCTGAAGTACTAACCCTGCTCCGCCCCACCCATACGCGCACCGCAGCGCTGGATGTGGCGGGCCCATGGTCACTGCGTTTTCCCAACCGGCAGGGCATCAAGTTCTGTGCCATCGAGCGCGGGGAATGCTGGATCTCCGCCGAGGGCGGCCAACAGCTGCAGCACCTGCAGCAAGGTGACTGCTTCCTGCTCAGCAAAGCCGGCTCGTATGTCCTGTGCAGCGACCCTCAACTCGCCCCTGTTGATGCAGCCTCGGTACTCGACCTCGAAGCCACTGGCCGCAGGACGCTGCACGGCGGCGGCGACCATCTGATCATCAGCGGCAGCTTCCGCTTCGCCGATACCGATGCGGTGCGCGTCCTCGACCCCTTGCCCGGTATCGTGCAGGTGTCACATGGCGACAGCGAGGCCATCCTGCTGCGCCGTGCGCTGGCCCGCCTTGCCGAAGAACTGGTACAGCCACGCCCGGGGGCTGCGCTGGTGGTCGAGCACCTTGCCCATCTGATGCTGGTGGAGATGCTCCGCCTGTTCCTGTCCTCCGAGCACCCTGCCCTGCCGCCCGGCTGGATGCAGGCCATGACCGACCCGCGTATCGCCGACAGCATCCGCGCGATGCACGGCCAGCCGGCCCGTACCTGGCGGCTGGATGATCTTGCCAGCATCGCGGCCATGTCACGCACGGTCTACGCCGGCCGCTTCAAGCAGCTGATGGGCGTTTCGCCCATCGAGTACCTGACCAACTGGCGCATGCTGTTGGCCGCCTCCCGCCTGCGCAGCACCCAGCAGACGCTGGCACGCATCGCGGCAGACGTGGGCTACAGCTCCGAATTCTCCTTCATCGCAGCCTTTACCCGGGTGATGGACGTCGCACCGGGCCGCTATCGCCGCCAGGTCCGCACCAGTATCGATGCGGACTGACGACGGCAGCCAGGCGCATCAGAATGGCGTGTCAGCCACGCCACCATCCGCACGCAGCGCGGCGCCGGTAGTGCCGGATGCGAGGCTTGAGCAGGTGTAGGCCACCAGGCTGGCCACTTCCTGCGCAGTCTGGAAGCGCTCGGTGATCGACGAAGGCCGCATGGCCTTCACCAGCGCCGCACCCTGCTCCTCGATGCTCTTGCCGGTCCGGCGGATCTCATCCTGCAACATCGCCTCCACACCTTCGCTCAGGGTCGGCCCCGGCAACACCGCGTTGACGGTCACGCCAGTACCGGCCATGCGCTTGGCCATGCCACGCGAGAGACCCAGCAGTGCGGTCTTGGTGGTTGCGTAGTGCAACATGTCGGGAGGCGTGCTGATGCCGCACTCCGAGCCGATGAAGACCACCCTGCCCCAGGCCTTGCCTGCCATGGCCGGCAGGTACGAACGCGCAAGGCGCATGCCAGCCATGATGTTCACCGCCCAGTAGGTGTCCCACGTGTCATCGGCAATCTCGAAGAAGTCTGCGGTTTCGAAGACAGCGGCATTGTTGACCAGGATGTCGCACGCTGGCACCTGTGCCAGCAGCACGTTGCAACCCGCCGCGCTGGCCAGGTCCGCAACCACGCCCTGCACCGGTGCTGCGTCGCCGTGCTCGGCCTTCAGCCGCGCAACAGCCTGGTCAACCTGGTCGCTCCTGCGGCCATTCACCACCACCGTAGCGCCCTCCGCCAGCAACGTGCTGGCGATGGCATAACCGATGCCCTGGGTCGCACCGGTAACCACGGCGACCTTGTTCTGGATACCAAGTTGCATCTCACATTCACCTTGTTGAGGCGCACATCGTGCGCGGGTTGAAACAGCTGCGGCGGGCGTTGGATTCCATGCCATGGCCGCAAGCGTCGTGTTCAGATCATTAAGCGCCGCGAGCAACGCTCAGGCCATGCGTGTCTGACCGCGATCACTCAGCCAGCGTCCGCAGGTGACCCGCTGCGCGAGCGCGCGTTCAGCCATGCCATCACCGTGGCGTTGGATTTGTGGGTGGCCCCCAGGTACAGGGCCGTGTTGGCCAGTGCGACCGCGCCCAGTTCGTCGCCGAATCGCTCCAGTACCTTCCAGGCCTCCAAGGCCCTGGTCTGCGCTCTCGGGTCGGACAGGCCGATGTCCTCGATGGCCATCTTGCTCAGGTTGCGGGCCAGGTACCGTGGATCACAGCCTCCATCCAGCATCCGGCAGATCCAGTACAGGGCCGCGTCGGGATTCGTGCTGCGCACCGACTTGAACGCTGCGGATATCTGGTCGTAGAACAATTCACCCTGCTTGTCGAAGCGGCGCACCTGGCGGGGCAGCGCGTCATCCAGCAACGAATGGGGGATCCGACCATCCGCAGGCGCCAGATCCGCCAGGATCTCCAGAGCATTCAGCGCCCTGCGCAGATCTCCATCAGCGCGAACGGCGATGGCGCCCAGAACGTCGTCGTCGATCTTCAGATCGCAGTGGGCCAGCCCCTGCATCCCATCCACCAGCGCACGCCGCAGTTGTCCGGCGATGTGGATCGGCTGCAGCGGCTGCAGTACATGAACGTCGCAGCGCTGAAGCAGTGACGGTCGCAACTGGAACGACGGATTCTCGGTGGTGGCAGCAAGCAAGCGAGCGTCGTTGCCCTGCAGATGACGTACCAGCACATCCTGCGTGGCACGGTCCAGACGATGAACCTCGTCGACGAACAGCAGGTGGCCGCGGCCTGCCTGGTGGCTGGCCACGGCCAGCGCCCGGCCCAGTTCGGAGGGCGTCATCACCGCTGCAGGCAGCGATGTGTGGCGATGCCCCGATGCCCCCAGTAGCAGTTGCGCGATACTGGTCTTGCCACACCCCGGCGGCCCCCACAGGATGATCGAACGTGGCAGGCCTGCTTCCAGTGCCCGCTGCAGCGGCTGTCCATCCGCCAGCAGATGGGACTGCCCGACAACGCCGGCAAGCGATACTGGGCGCAGCCGTTCGGCCAAGGGAGCGCGTGCCTCCGACATCACTCCGCGCCTGACGTCATGCCAGCAAAAGCATTAATACCGGTCAGCTCGGCCGACAGCCGCCACAGGCGTTCTGCCTGCGCGGCGTCCACCGCATACGGGCGAACACCCCCTTCGCTCGGGACGGGAAGGTCTTCCTCCCATGCGACGTCGCAGTCCTCGCAGTACACCCCACCGATGCCATCCAGCAGCGACGATGTGGCCGCCCACACCGTGGTCGCCGCACCTTGAGCGGACGTCTTGAAACTGGGGTCGATCAACCGGCCCTCTGCATCAAGCCAGCCCAATGCCTGCATTTCTTCCAGTGCCATGTGGCGCTGCAGCGCCGTGTGGATCTTGCCCGGATGGACCGAGTAGGAACGCACGCCAGCGGTGCAACCGAGCACATCCAGGTGCAGCGCGAACAGCGCGATGGCGGTCTTGGACTGCCCATAGGCCAGCCACTTGTCGTACCCCGTTTCGAACTGCAGGTCCGTCCAGCGCATGGGCGAATAGTGATGTCCCATCGAGGACAGCGAAACGATGCGGGCACCTCGCGCAATGGCCGGCCACAGCAGATTGACCAATGCAAAATGACCCAGGTGGTTGGTGCCGAACTGCGATTCCCAACCGTTGCCCACGCGCGATTCATCGTTGGCCATGACCGCGGCATTGCAGATCACGATATCCGCCCTGCGTCCGCTGGCGACGAAGCGCTCGGCACAGGCACGCACGCTGGCCTGGTCCGCCAGATCAAGCATGTCCACCTCCACCCCGGGCACATCGGCCAGCGTGGCCCGGGCCGCCGCCGGGTTGCGCGCAAGTACCAGCACGTCTGCGCCGGCGCTGGCCAGGGTCCGGGTGGTTTCCAGGCCGAGGCCACCGTGGCCGCCGGTGATGATGACCCGCTTGCCGCGCAGGTCGATACCCCGCGCCACATCGGCTGCGGTACTCGTCCGGTCGAAGCCGGAGTTCAGGGGGCGCTGAGGGCTCATCACGACGACGCCCCCGCAGTGTCAAGCGTGGGAGCGGAATCGGCCAGCGTATGGAACGCGCACAGCTTGTTGCCGTCCGGGTCACGCAGGTAGGCCAGATACAGCGAGCCCGCCGGAGTCTCGCGCACACCGGGCGGTTCCTCGCACGAGGTTCCACCGTTGGCCAGCGCCGCGGCATGGAAGGCATCCACCTGTGCCGGGTTGGCCATGAGCAGGCCGATGGTGCCGCCATTGGCCGCCGAGGCAGCTTCGCCGTTCAGCGGCGTGGCCAGCACCAGCAGGCTACCTGCGTGCTGGTAGAGGATGCGCTCGGAATTGAAGTTGAGGCTGAGTGCCGGGCGGGCGCCGAGTACTCCCATTACGGCGTCGTAGAAGCGACGGGACCGCACAAGATCGTTGCTGCCAAGGGTTACGTGACTGAACATGTTTCTGTCTCGGTTCGGAATGAAGTCAGGCCCAGCGCTGGCGCGCCGCACCCGGCGAAGTGGCGTCGCGGAAGGAGCGCCCGAAGACCTGGCCCTGCAGCACCTGCTCGCGCATGTGGGGCAGGCGCCGTTGCTGGTAGAGCGCCAGGGCGTCCACCACGTCGGGTTCCAGGCGTAACGCCCGTGACACGTGCAGGGCATCGAGCATGGACTCAGCGAATCCCGCGCCGGTCATCGGCGATTGCGCATGCGCAGCGTCCCCCACCAGGGCCAGGCGCCCGCGCGCGACCTGCGTGGGGACGTACTCGGAGATGGGCATCGGCAGCGCGCCCGCCTGGCGGATCGCCCGCGAAAGTGCCTTGCCCCACGGTGCAGGCCACTGCACCCGCGCACGATTGGCCAACGCAATACGGGCGTCTGCGGGCACTGCGTCCGCCGTCGGCGTGAACCGCACCCGGTCCTCGCAGACCGCACCGAGGGCCTGCAACAGCCGGGTGCTGCGCGCTTCGAACCACGCCCAACCCACGCATCGCGGGGTGGCGTGTGCAGCCTCCAGCAACGGGTAGATGGCCAGCACATCGTGGCCGGCCGAATGGAACTCGACACCGCTCAGCGCACGCGCGTTCCGGGGTGGCACGTCGAGTTGCCCCAGCCACGCCAGATAGCCTGCGTAGGAGGCCTCGGGCTGCTCCGGGGCGACGCACCGTCGAACCACGCTCCGATGGCCATCGGCCCCGATCAGCAGGTCGGCCGCCCACTCCCGCCCTTCTGCGCTACGGGCCCATGCCGCGTCAACCCGCTCACCAACGGTGACCACCGCCTCGCCATCCACCAGCGTGATGCCGGGCTCGACACTGGCCGCCTGGCGGAGCGCACTGTAGACGTCCCACCACGCATGCGGCAGCACGGCCTGTTCAATGGCATCGCCGCCCAATGCATCCACCACCTGCTGGCTCGCCGGTACAGTGAATGCCATCCGCAAGGCAGTGCCGCCGGCGCGGATGGCCACACCGGCGCGCCCGCGCGCCGGTGCCCGCTCGAGCACGGTGGAGGCCACGCCGACGTTGGCCAGTGCCAAGGCCGCTGACAATCCCGCCAGCGAACCACCAATGATCAATGCCGTGCGCATGCTGTGCTCCTCGTCCGCTCTACCGCAGGCCTTCAGGCCAACATGGACATGTCGATGACGAAGCGATAGCGCACGTCGGCCCGCTCAAGCCGATCAAAGGCCTCGTTGATCTGGTCCATGCGGATCAGCTCGCAGTCCGGCAGGATCTGTTGTCGCGCGCAGAAGTCCAGCATTTCCTGGGTCTCGCGGATTCCGCCGATCATCGAGCCTGCTACGCGGCGGCGGCCCATGATCATCGGCACGGTGAACGGCTCCTGCAGATCGCCCAGTTGCCCGACGACCACCAGCGTGCCGTCGATATCCAGCAGCGGAATGTACGGGTTGATGTCGTGCTTGGTCGGTACGGTATCGACGATCAGGTCGAAGCTGGAAGCCGCAGCCGCCAATGCCTGCGCATCGTCGGTCGGCAGGAGTGCCTCTGCACCCAGAGCAAGCGCGTCGGCCTGCTTGGCGCGCGAGCGGCTGATGACGGTGACGTGTGCGCCCAGTCCGATCGCCAGCTTGACCGCCATGTGGCCCAGCCCGCCCAGGCCAACCACGGCCACCCGGCTGCCGGGGCCAACGTTCCAGGTGCGCAGCGGCGAGTAAGTGGTGATGCCGGCACACAGCAGCGGTGCGGCCCGAGACAGGTCCAATCCTTCGGGCACGCGCAGCACGAAAGCCTCCTTCACCACAATGTGCCGCGCATAACCACCGAGGGTCGGCTGGCCGGTGACGCGGTCCAGGCCGTTATAGGTCTCGGTCAGCACCTCGCGGCACATGTGCTCTTCGCCCTTGTGGCACTGATCGCAGTGCTCGCAGCTGTCGACGAAGGTGCCGACAGCCACTGCATCACCGGCCTTGAAGCGATGCGCGGACGCGCCGGTGGCCACCACACGACCGATGATCTCGTGGCCGGGCACGACCGGATAGATCGCCCTGCCCCAGTCGTTGCGGACCATGTGCAGATCCGAATGGCAGACGCCGCTGTAGAGGATTTCGATAGCGACATCGTCGTCACGCAGTTCACGACGCTCGATGGTGTGCGGCACCATTGGCGTAGTTGCCGACAGCGCAGCGTAGGCCTGGGTTTTCATCTGCAGATCCTTGAGTAATTCAATGAAACGCCATATCGGCGTGCTCAGCGCGCCACCAGCGCCTGGTGGTAGAACTCGCCCAGTGCCGCGCCCGCACGCGCCACGAATTCGGGCTGGTCGTACAGCGCCACGTGGGTAGCACCGGCCAGGATCAGCAGGTGCTTGTCGGTGCTGGCCGCGCGCCGGTGCAGCTCCTCGCTCATCCAGCGGGTGCCGGCCTCGCTGCCGGCGATCGCCAGCAACGGTTGGGTGAGGAACAGTTCCGCGTTGTTGAAGGCGTCGTAGCCCACCAGTTCGGCCAGGTTCTGCAGCGGGAACAGCCCAGTGGCGTTCGGATGCTGGCCACGCGGTGTGCGGTAGTAGTCGAAGGCTTCGGCAAAGTCCGGGTGTGTGGCGGCTTCGCGGTTGGCTGGCAGCGCATCCTGGTACTGGAGCTGTCCGCCCTCGGCCTGACGGCTGCGAGCCTGCGCTGCGGCATCAAGCAGCGCGACTGAATTCCGGGGATCGGCGCCGCCGTCCCAACCCTGGCGGAACATCTGGCCGTAATTGACGGCACTGATGGTGCCCACCGCGCGGATGCGGCGATCGTTCATCGTGGCGTGTGCCGCATAGCCGCCACCGGCACAGATGCCGAGCACACCCATCCGATCGGCGTCGACGATCGGCAGCGTGACCAGCAGGTCAATCGCCGCGCTGATATCGGCCACGCGCGCATACGGGTTCTCATTGCCGCGCGGCGCGCCGGTGCTGTTGCCCTGGCAGGAGGCATCGAAGGTCAACACCACGAAGCCCTGCTTGACCAGGCTGGCCGCATGCACCGTTGCGGTCTGCTCCTTCACGCCACCGGCCGGGTGAACGACCACGATGGCCGGATGACGGGCCGACAGTGCGGCGTGCTCCGGCACATGCAGCTGGCCGGCCATGGTGATGTTGCCATTGGGGAATTGCACTGCTTTCATTGCCGTCCTCACAGGTTGCTGTCCACGTTGTGTGGAATGACAGCTACGATAGGGCTGGCATGACGCGGTGATAATCCGCAAAACTCGTAATGGACTTATAAGCAGGACCACCCAATGGCAGGCAGTCACCTCAAGGATCTCTCGGCCTTTCTGATGGTTGCCGAAGAGGCAAGCTTCACCCGCGCCGCGATCCGGCTGGGCATCACCCAGTCTTCGCTCAGCCAGATCATCCGCGGACTGGAAACCCGCCTGGGGCTGCGCCTGTTCGCTCGCACCACCCGCAGCGTGGCCCTGACCGAGGCCGGCGAGCGCCTGCTCGGACTCATCGGCCCGGCCATGAACGAACTGGAAGCCGGGCTGGCCCGCATCGGTGAACTGCGCGACAAGCCCGCCGGCACCCTGCGCCTGACCGCAGACGAATATGCCGTGCACGCTGTACTGATGCCCGCCATCGCCCGGCTGGTACCGGACTACCCCGACATCCGCGTGGAAATCACCACCGACTACGGGTTGACCGACATCGTCAGCGGGCGCTTCGATGCCGGCGTGCGTCGCGGCGGCCTGGTTGCCAAGGACATGATCGCAGTGCCGATCAGCCTGCCGATACCGATGGTGGTGGTGGCATCACCGGCCTACTTCGCCCGCCACCCGGCACCCCAACAGCCGCAGCAGCTGGTAGAGCACCAGTGCGTCAACCTGCGCCTGCCCACCCATGGCGAGATCTATGCCTGGACATTCACTCGCGCCGGCCGCGACCACCGGGTGAAGTCCGAAGGCCAGGTGGTGGTCAACAGTATTTCGGCCATGCGCGATGCAGCTTTGCAGGGCGTCGGCCTTACCTATCTGCCACTGCATTACGTGCAGGACTGGCTGTCGTCAGGAGAGCTGGTCGAGGCGCTGACCGAGTGGCGCAAGACTTATGAGGGGTATCACCTCTACTACCCGAACCGGCGCTTGGCTTCGCCGGTGTTCACACTGTTGCTGCAAGCGTTGCGTGACAACCTGGAAGACAGCAGGAAGCGCAGCGCAACGAGTGCAGCACGTGCCGCCACCCAGCGTGCACCGGCCAGGCCTCGCCGGCGCACGACCTGATACCGCTTACCTGGGCGAGGTGGCCTGCCTGCGATACTGCGCGGGTGCCTGCCCCATGATGCGCTTGAACGCAGTACTGAACGCACTCTCCGATTCGTAGCCCACGGCAAAGGCAATACTGGACACGGCATCGGCTCCATGGGACAGCCGGTCCGCCGCAAGCAGCATCCGCCAACGTGACAGATAGTCCATTGCCGTGTGCCCGACCAGTGCCTTGAAGCGTTGCGCGAACACCGTGCGCGAAACCCCGGCGATACGCGCCAGAGACTCCAGCGTCCAGGACTGGGCCGGAGCCGCGTGCATCGCCCCGAGGGCGAGGCTGATGTGGCTGTCGGTCAAGGCCAGGAACCAGCCCTTCGGCACCCGGCCCGGGGTAGCCAGGTGCAGGCGCAGCACCTGTACCAGCATGAGATGGGCCAGATGGGTGGACATCAACCCTGCGCCCGGCTGCGGCGCGTGCAGTTCATTGGCCCATTGATCCAGCGCCCAGCGCAGCACGCCTGCTTGCCCCGAAGCGCGTGGCACATGGATCAGGGGTGGCAGCGCATCGAACAGCACGGCGGCATGCCGCCCGGGAAACGCGAATCGGCCGCTGATGAGGAAGGTCTCTCCTCCCCCGTTGTGAGTGACAACGCCCTGCCGCGCCGCCGCTTCGATGATGGGCTCGCCGCTGGCGATGGCCACTTCGGGATCCGAAGCGAGCACGAACCGGCAGCGGCTGTTGAGCAGGAAGCAGTCGCCGGCTTCGAAGTGGAACGGCGCGTTCTCACCTTCGACGCGGCCCCAGCAGCCGCCCCCCATGACCGCCGTGAACTTGATGCCTTCGTGCGCCGGGAAATCGAATGCCCAGTCGCCGGCGGCATCGAATCCGGCAAAGAACTGGCTGCTTGGCTGCAGCAGTGACAACACATCGGACAGCGGATCCGCGCTCATTTCCGTACGCTCGAAGAAGTCAGGCGAACGCCACGGCATGGATCGTACAGAACCCCGGGCCTATCGTGCATTCCATGGCGGCACATCACCGCCCCGCTCCCGATCAGACACAGGAATTGCCCATGAAACGCCTGCAGGACAAAGTCGCCATCATCACCGGCGCCGGCAGCGGCACCGGCATGGGTGCGGTCATCGCCCGGGTCTTCGCCAGCGAAGGCGCCGTCGTTGTTGCTACCGGCACCCCCGACCGCAAACAGAACCTTGACGCACTGGTGCAGGACCTCACCGCCCAGGGCCATCGTGCAACATCGGCGTTCCTGGATGTGACCCGGCCCGAACAATGGGCCGAGGTGGCCGCCACCACGATCGGGCGCCATGGCCGCATCGATATCCTGGTCAACAACGCCGGCACGCCGGGGCCGCGCGACGGCCGCTGGGACAACGCCACGGCCGAGGACTTCAGCCACGTCATCGACGTCAACCTGACCAGCCAGTTCCATGGCATCAAGGCGGTCACGCCGCAGATGGAACTGCAGCACAGTGGCGCGATCATCAACATCTCGTCCGCCGCCGGCATCATCGTCTTCCCCGACGTGCCGCCGGGCTACAGCGCCTCCAAGGGCGGCAGCCGTCACCTGACCAAGGCCGCCGCCGTCGATTTCGCCCGCCGCGGCATCCGTGTCAACGGCATCTACCCGGGGCTGATCGACACGCCGATGGCGACCCATTTCACCGAGGATCCGCAACTCCTGGAAAGCCTGCTCAAGGGCATTCCGATCGGTCGCGTCGGCACTTCGGAGGAAATCGCCAAGGCCGCGCTGTTCCTGGCCAGCGATGACGCGTCCTACGTCATCGGTGCCGAACTGGTGGTCGACGGTGGATTGACCATCATCTGATCGCGTGTTGCACAACATTCCGCAGGATTCTCCAATGAATACACAACAACCACGTGTCTGGTTCATCACCGGTGCGTCATCCGGCCTGGGCAAGGCCCTTTCCGAAGCGGTCATTGCCCGGGGTGACCGCGCCATCCTTACCGCGCGGCGGCTGGACCGACTTCGCGCGATCGCCGCAGGCCATGAGGACCACGTCCTGCCGCTGGCGCTTGACGTGAACGATGCCGATGGCCGTGCACGTGCCGTGGCCGACGCCATCGAACGCTTCGGGCGCATCGATGTGCTGGCCAATGTGGCTGGCCGCGGTGTGGTGGGCGCCTGCGAGGAGTTCAGCCTGGAACAGCTGCGCGAGCAGATGGAGCTGAACTTCTTCGCTGCTGCCGAAATGAGTCGCGCCGTGTTGCCGCAGATGCGAAAGCAAGGCGCTGGCCACATTCTCACTGTCAGCAGCATTGCCGGGCTGGTGGCAATGAACGCGGCCGGTCCCTACTGTGCAGCGAAGTTCGCTATCGAAGGCTGGACCGAAGCACTGGCGATCGAAGCAAAGCCGCTCGGCATCCGGGTGACGCTGGTGGAACCGGGCGCGTTCCGCACCGAGTTCGCCGGTGATGCCAACATGCGGCCAGCACACCGCATCGATGCCTATCGGCCGGTTGTGGAGCCATTCGAAACCTACCTGGAATCATCCTCCGGTCAGCAGATGGGTGACCCGGCAAAGGCCGCGCAGCGCATGCTGGACGTTGTAGCCAGCAATGACCCACCGGTGCGGCTGATGCTGGGTGCGGATGCCTATTCGATCTGGGAGACCACACTGGCCAACCGCCAGGCCGATCTGGCCAGGTGGCGTGAGCGCGGTATCGATACCGCGTTCGAGGGCGCCGCTACGGTGCAGATCCAGCTGTAAAGCAAACGTCCCGCCTGCCTGAAATGGGCCGGCGGGACGTACGCTGCTCTGGTTGGCCTTGTTGCATCAAGCGCCAAGATGCGTCCGGTAGAACGGAATCAGCTGCTGCAGCGCCTGGGTGGTGGCTGCTGGCTGGTCATACAGCTCGTAGTGGCTGGCGCCGGCCACGATCTGGATGCTCTTCTGCGCCGAACGCGCCCTTGCGTACAGCTCCAGGCCGTCACGATACGAACCGAAACCACCGGGCACACCGCCGATGACGATGTGCAGCGGCTGAGTCAGCAGATGCTCGGTGAACGCAAAGGCATCCCAGCTCAGGGCGGCGCCGGTGCTGGTGAAGCGCAGCTTGTTCGGCGAGCCCGGCTGCTGGCCACGCGGCGTGCAGTAGTACTGCACCGCCTCGACGATGTCGATGTCGTTGATTCCGGCGGCTTCGCGCTCCGCTTCGGAGCCGGGAATGTAGCCCACGATCAACGGCTCAGCACCCCGTGCCTCGGCAGTGCGCTGCTTGCCCAGCGCTTCCAACGTCTTCAACGCAGCATCCGGCGACATGTCACCTTCACGCATCAGCCGGCCATAGTTGGCAGCCACCACCGTGCCGACTGCCTTGAAACGGTGGTCGGTAGTGGCCGCGCTCACCGCATAGCCACCGCCGCCGCAGACGCCCAGCACGCCAACACGGTCTTCATCGATGTACGGCAGCGTCATCAGGTAATCCATGGCACAGCGGAAGTCCTCTACTCGGGTAGCGGGATCTTCCATGAAGCGGGGCTCACCGCCGCTGGCGCCTTGGGTGGAGGCGTCAAAGGCAAGAGTGATGAATCCGGCGGCGGTCAGTGCCTCACCGTAGATGGCGCCCGACGTCTGCTCCTTGCAGCTGCTGATCGGGTGCGCGCAGACGATGGCAGCGTACTTGCTGGCAGGGTCGAAGCCTTCCGGAAAGCGCAGGGTGGCGGCGACATCCCAGCTACGGTTCTTGAAACTGACGGTCTGTTGGGTGCTCATTTCAGTTCTCCAGGGGATTGGATTCGGCAGGCAAAGCGTAGGCCGCCGCTATTGGGTTGATAATCCCGGAAAAAAGCATTGCACTTATTCCAAGTGCCACCTAATTGCTCCAGGTAGCCGACTTCAGGCCGTCTCCACGCCCGCATTCACACGGTGCAACCCAACACTTCGCAATAGTGCGCTGGCTCCCCATGTGATGAAGGTTGAAGCCGCTGATTTCCGTTCGCTACCCTCAATGGCCTCGCCATGCGCGCCTCACGGTGCGCATTCTGCTTGTCGTGTACGCTGCCTACCTGCTGGCCGGCAACATCTTCCTCAACACCCCGCTGTTCGACCAGGTCACCAACCGCAAGCCGCACAAGTTCGTGATGACCACCGGCCCGGCCATCACGCTGCTGCCTGGCCATGTGATCGCGTGGAACGTGCACATGCGCGGGCACGTCAACCACACCGTCTACGTGCTGCACGCCGAACGCGCCAGCGCCCGGCTGGCCGTGTTGCCCCTGTTCCGCCGCGAAGTGCGGGTTCCCCGATTGCAGGCCACAGGCGTGTCGGCCGAAATCAGTCGCGTCGAGGACGCCATTCCGTCGCCCCCGCGCGGCGACCAGGGTTGGACCCTGCGTTTCGACGCCATCGACAGCGACAGCATCCGCAGCGCCCGGCTCGGCAAGCTGCTGATCATCGGCAAGGGCCAGGGCACGGTCGGGTTCCTCAAGCAGCTGCGCGGCGGCCCATCGGAACTGTTCGATTCCGAGGTCTCGTTCAGCAAAGCAGATACCAGCTATGACGGCGTGCAGCTGCTGGGCGACATGGATCTGACTGCGCGCTTCAGCTATCCGCGCCACTATCGCGATCAGGCGCCTGGCCTGGCCAAGTTGAAGCTGCTGCATGCGCAACTTGATTTGGACGCGCGCAGCCAGGGCCTGCGCATGGATACGGACGCCACAACGCCAAAGATCTCCAGCGCGCCCGTGCCCGGACGCCTGCAACTGGCGGTCCACCTGTTCGACGGCCAACTGCAACCCGGTGACCGCGCGCTGTGGCAGGTGCCGCTCTTCCTCGGCGATGGCGCGCCCGATCGCGGTGTGCTGGCCCTGCAGCTCAATGTAGCCAACGACCTGCGCCTGCAGGCCCGCCTGCCGCCACGCCCGGATTCGGCCGCCGGCATCGATGCCGACCTGCACATCACCGGGCGCGAGATTCCCTTCCAGCACCCTTCCCAGCTGCTGGAGCGCAGCTCCGGTACCGTGCGTGGCGAATGGACCTTCACCTCGCTCAACTGGATCCCTGCCCTGTTCGTGCGCAAGCCGTGGCTGCAGCTGGATGGCGGCGGCACGCTGAAGGCCGACCTACGCCTGCGCAATGGTGAGCTGATCGAAGGCAGCACCGTGGACATTCCTTCGGCTGCCGCCGTGGCCGAGGTCGCTGGCGTGCGCCTGGCCGGCACGGCCAGTGCGCATGGCGAGCTGAAGGCCGGCACCCCCACTCAGGCACAGCTGGCGATCCGGCTGCCCCGCTTCACCGCTCGCCCAAGCGATGCGAAGGATGTGCGCCTGTTCGACGGGCGCGACCTGGCCGTGGACCTCACCGGCGACGGCCGCCTACAGGAACTGCGCAAGGGCGTTCGTGCGCGGCTGCGCTTCAGCCAAGCGACCATCCCGGACCTGGCCGCCTACAACCGCTACCTTGGCTCTCAACAGGTGCGCCTGCTGCGTGGCACCGGCAGCCTCAGCGGCGACGCCACGCTCGACACCGATGGCCGCGTCGGCCACGGCACCGCGCGGCTGCTGGGTCGCAATGCCAGCGCCAAGGTGGCGGGCCTGGACATGGGCGGCGATGTCGACGTGAACGCGACGCTTCGCCGTGGGGACTTCAACCAGCGCCATTTCGATCTGTCCGGCACCACCGTGGAGCTGCGCAATGTGCAGGTGGCGCGCACCGATTCCAGCAGCGCGTGGAAAGGCCGCGCCGTGTTCAAGCGGGGCCGCATCGACGCGCAGTCTCCGTTCCAGGTGGACGCTATCACCGATCTGACCCTGAGCGATGCACGCCCCTTGCTGGCCGTGTTCGCCAAGCGCACCGACTATCCGCGCTGGACGCTGTCCCTGCTCGACTCCGGCCAGGTCGATGCACAGGCCACGCTGCGTTGGCGCCCGGGGCATCTTCTGGTCGACGGCCTGCAGGCCGAGAATGATCGCCTGTCGGTACGTGCGCGGCTGGATCTGCTGGAGCAGCGCAAGCGTGGCGATCTCTATCTGCGCTGGGGGCTGCTGGGCGCCGGCATCGAGCTTGATGGCGAACAGCGCCAGTGGCATCTGGCCAAGGCGCGTGAATGGTTCGATCAGCGCCCTTCGCTGTTGCCGGCTGCCGAAGGTGGAAGCGCCGCGGGTTCTTCAGACTGATCGCCCCGGGCTGCATCCATTTGCCGCTTCCGTTCGTATGAGCGGGTAAACGCAGGATGGAGCGGCACGGAATGAAGCGGCGTTCACAGGTTATGGGTCTTCTGGGATGGGGCGTGATCACCTTTGCGGCGGCCGCAGTCGGCGCATGGGCATCGACATCCGCCGCCAGCTTCTACGCCACTCTCGCCCTTCCCGCCTGGGCACCGCCTGCCAACGTGTTTGGCCCGGTATGGAGCCTGCTCTACGCGATGATGGCTGTTGCTGCATGGCTGGTCTGGCGTGAGCGCGGCTGGCGAGGTGCACAACCGGGGCTGACGCTCTATCTGCTGCAGTTGGCCGTCAATGCGCTATGGAGCTGGCTGTTCTTCGGCTGGAAGCTGGGCGCGCTGGCCTTCGTCGACATCCTGGTACTGATCACGCTGGTGTGCGCAACGATCGTTGCCTTCGCCCGCATCCATCGTGGTGCGGCGGTGATGCTGCTGCCTTACCTGGCCTGGATATCGTTCGCATCCGCGCTGAACTTCGCGGCGTGGCGCGCCAATCCCGGGTTGCTGTGACCCGGTATCAGTGCTCTCAGGCCTGTGCAACGCGCTGCGGCTGCCATGCAC
Organism: Stenotrophomonas sp. GD03794; assembly: GCF_029842145.1. Taxonomy (NCBI): domain Bacteria; kingdom Pseudomonadati; phylum Pseudomonadota; class Gammaproteobacteria; order Lysobacterales; family Lysobacteraceae; genus Stenotrophomonas; species Stenotrophomonas sp. GD03794. Next base: position 126,286 of record NZ_JAOCFV010000005.1, on the reverse strand, counting down.
GCAGCAACGCCGGCTTGAACGCCTGCTGGCCACAACCCGTGGGGCATCGCACCACGCGCGCGGCGGTGTGGCTGACCAGCCCTTGCCCTTCCTCCGCCTTGAACACCGTTTCGCAGCACAGGCAGCGCGCAACCAGTGAGTACAGGTGGAGCAGGCGCCCACTGGCCGGATCCTGCAGGGCATCCACATCCAGCAGCTCAAACTGGCAGCTGTCGGCAAGCATGCGGTATGGCGTTGAAAGCAAGGTCTGCAGGTTCACGGGGCGTAGTCACTCAGGAATGTGCGTTCACCCTAGGCAAGTGGGTGTCGAGCGCGCGTGCAGCGCACATGTACCTTTCGCGAAACATGCAAGTGCTGTTGGAATGCTCAGATGAAGAATTCAGGTTTGAATGAAACGTTCTTCACGCGCACGTGCTGGTATGCGAATGCACGATTTTGCGTCACCATCCATGCATGCCGGATGCAACGCTGGGCCATTCCAGCCATCCACGAATCATGAGTCCCGCCTTTGATGCCTTCTGCCGAGTCCACGCACGACACCGCCCAGTCCCGTTGTGCGCGTGAGCCGATTCATACGCCCGGTGCCATCCAGCCATACGGTGTGCTTCTTGTAGTGGAGCCGCAGTCACTGCGGGTGCGTGAGCGTGCCATCAGCCAGCAAGGGCTGCTGCAGCAGTTCGGCGAACCCTTGATGCAGCATGTCAGCGAGGTACTGGGCGGCGTGCTGGCGCCCTTCCAGGCGCTGTTCCAGCAGGCCACGGTGGGCAGCAGCGCGCATGTCGGCGCCGTGCACCTGGATGGCCACGGCCGGCATCAGCTGTTGGTGCATCGCTCCGCCACCGATCTGCTGATCGAACTGGAGGCACCGGTTCCCGGCCAGCCTGGTTCGCTGGAAGAATTGTATCCGTCGATCCGCGAACTGATGACCGGCATCGAATCGGCTACCACCGTGGAAGATCTGTGCCAGTTGGCGGCCGCGCACATGCGCCGGCTGACCGGCTTCGACCGCACCCTGGTCTACCAGTTCGACGCCGGCTGGAACGGCATCGTGGTCGCTGAGGATGGCAACGGCCTGTTGCCGTCCTACCTGGACCTGCGCTTCCCCGAATCGGACATTCCGGCCCAGGCCCGCGAGCTGTATCGGCGCAACCGGGTGCGACTGATCGCGGACAACAACTACACCCCTGCCCCACTGATGCGCAGCGAGGCGCACCGCGACGCGCCGGCCACCGACCTGAGCCTGGCCGTGCTGCGCAGCGTTTCGCCCGTGCACCTGCAGTACATGCGCAACATGGGCACCGGCGCGTCGATGTCGGTGTCACTGGTGCATGAGGGCCAGCTGTGGGGTCTGGTGTCCTGCCACACGGTTCAACCGCGCCGCCTGCCCTATCACGTGCGCACTGCCTGCGAATTCATGGGCCAGATCCTGTCGCTGCAGATCGCGCTGAAGGAGCGTGCACGCGCCATCGAAGAGCGCGTGGCGCGCCGCTCGGTGCTGGTCAAGCTGCTGGCACGCATGGCCGGCGACGAGGATTTCATGGCTGCGCTGCGCCACGACGAAGCCAGCCTGCTGTCGCTGACCGGCGCAGCAGGCGCCGCCATCGTGCACAAGGGCGACTGCATGCGTGTGGGCCAGTGCCCGCCCGCAACCGACGTGCTGGCCCTGGCCGATTGGCTGGCGGCACAGCAGGCCGGGCAGGAAACGTACTGCAGTGACCATCTGGCAGCCGACTGGGCGCCAGGCGCGCGCCTGTCCGACGTGGCCAGCGGCGTACTGGCGGTGTCCATTTCGCAGCTGCATGACAGCTACCTGATGTGGTTCCGCCCTGAAGTGGTGCGTACCGTGCGCTGGGGCGGCGATCCGCGCAAGACCGCGGTACTCGACGTGGCACTGTCGCCGCGCAGCTCCTTCGAGGCCTGGAAGGAAACCGTGCAGCAGCGCAGCCTGCCGTGGAACGATGCCGACCGTGATGCCGCCCACGAGATGCGCACCGCCATCGTCGACATCGTGCTGCGCAAGGCCGAGGAAATGGCCGAGCTCAACGAGCAGCTGGTCCGCAGCAACAAGGAGCTTGAAGCGTTTTCCTATTCGGTCAGCCACGACCTGCGTGCGCCCTTCCGCCACATCGTCGGTTACTCGGAGCTGCTGGGCAGCTCGGCCGGCGAACGCCTCAACGATACCGAGCGCCGCTTCCTGGATACGATCGTGGAATCGGCCAAATCTGCCGGAACGCTGGTGGACGACCTGCTGAGCTTCTCGCAGATGGGCCGCTCCACGCTCGGCCGGGTGCGGCTGGACATGGCGGCACTGGCCGAGGATGTCCGCAGGAGCCTGGCACTGGACTACGCCGGACGCGACGTACAGTGGACGCTGGCGCCGCTGCCGGAGGTGCAGGCCGACCCGACGATGATGCGCCTGGTCTGGCAGAACCTGCTGGCCAACGCGGTCAAATTCACCCGTGAGCGCGAGCAGGCGGTGATCGAGATCGGCCATGAGCGCCTCGATGAGGAGGACCACTTCTTCGTGCGCGACAACGGCTGCGGTTTCGACATGCGTTATGTCGACAAGCTGTTCGGCGTGTTCCAGCGCCTGCATCACGTCGAGGAATTCGAAGGCACCGGCATCGGCCTGGCCAATGTGCGCCGTATCGTCGGCCGCCATGGCGGCAGGACCTGGGCCGAGGGCGAACCCGGCAAGGGCGCCACGATCCATTTCACCTTACCCCGTTCCACAGGAGATCACCCATGAGGGACCTGCGGCCGATCCTCCTGGTAGAGGACAGCCCCAAGGATGCAGAGCTGACGCTGGCCGCACTTGCGCGTTGCCAGTTGCTGAACGATGTCATCCATGTACGTGACGGCGCCGAAGCGCTGGATTACCTGCGCTGCGAAGGCAAATTCGCCGGCGCCAACCACGGCGGCCCGGTGGTGGTGCTGCTGGACCTGAAGCTGCCCAAGGTGAACGGCCTGGAGGTGCTGGAGCAGGTGCGTGGCGATTCGAACCTGAGCAGCACGCCGGTGGTGATGCTGACCTCCTCCCGCGAAGAGCAGGATCTGGTGCGCAGTTACGAACTGGGCGTCAATGCGTTCGTGGTCAAGCCAGTCGATTTCAAGGAATTCTTCGACGCGATCCAGGGCCTGGGCATGTTCTGGGGCATCACCAACCAGCCACCACCGCATCGCCCCAACGGCTCGGGGCAGCACAATGCGTGATGGATCGCGCCGCAGCGAGCGCCTGCGCATCCTCATGCTGGAGGACAGTGCGCTTGATGCGGAACTGATCACCGCACAACTGCAGCGGGCCGGCCTCGACTTCGAGGCTGAGCGCCTGTGGACCCGCAATGCCTTCATCGAGGCAATCGAGAATCGCGCCTTCGATGTGATCCTGGCCGATCATGTGCTGCCCGGATTCGACGGCGACGCTGCACTGGCGCTGGCGCGCGAGCGGATTCCGCAGACGCCCTTCATCTTCGTTTCCGGCACGCTGACCGAAGAACTGGCGGTGCAGGCGCTGACCCGTGGCGCACGCGATTACGTGGTCAAGCAGCGCCTGCAGCGCCTGCCGGATGCGATCCGCCGCGCCCGCCAGGAGGCGAACGAGCGTACCCAGCTGGCCCACGCGCAGGCCGCCCTGAATGACAGCCAGGCCCAGCTGCAGCAGGTGACCGATGCCGTCCCGGCACTGATTGCCCAGCTCGACAAGGAGCATCGCTACCGCTTCGCCAACAAGGCCTTCCTGGACTGGCACGGCGTCAGCCTGGCCGAACTGCTGGGCCGTACGGCGCGCGATGTCAGCGGAGTCTCCGCGTTTGAGCAGGCGCTGCCCAGCATCGAACGGGTGCTGCAGGGCGAGCGCACCCGCTTCCAGGTGGAGCTGGCCCACCGCAGCGGCGAATCACGTTTCGTGCAGATGGACTGCGTGCCGGAGCGAGGCGCCGACGGCGCTGTGGTCGGCTACATCTGCCTGGGCAGCGACGTCTCCGGGCTGAAGCAGGCGGAGCTGGCCCTGCGCGAAGACAACCAGCTGCTCGAACGGCAGGTGCAGGCGCGTACCACCGAACTCCGGGCCAGCAAACGACGCTTGCAGGCCATCTTCGAATCCAGCTTCCAGCATCAGGTGCTGCTGGACCTGGATGGCCGCGTGGTCGACGCCAATGTCGCCTCATTGGCTGCCGTATTGGCCGACAAGCCCGACGTTGTAGGCCAGCGCTACGGGCAATCGCCGTGGTTTGCCACCAGCGATGACGTCGGCATCCTCGTGGACCAGGCCATTGCCGCTGCCGCGAAGGGCCACAGCTCGTTGCATGCGCTGGAGCTGGAACTGCCGACCGGCCGCCGCAGCTACGATTTCTCGTTCCGTCCGCTGTTGGATGCCGAGGGCGCGGTGACCGCCGTGGTCTCCGAAGCGGTGGAAACGACTGCACGCCTGCAGGCCGAGCATGCGCTGCGCCAGTCACAGAAGATTGAAGCGGTGGGCCAGCTCACCGGCGGCATCGCCCACGATTTCAACAATATCCTGACGGTGATTTCCGGCAACGTTGAACACGCCATGCTGCTCAGCGAGCGGGCCGGCGAGCCGGGCGACATGGTCAGTCGTGCGCTGGACAATGCTCTGAAAGGCGTGGGCCGTGCCGCCAGCCTGACCCAGCGCCTGCTGGCATTTGCCCGGCGCCAGCCACTGCACAGCCAGGCAGCCAATCTCAATGACCGCCTGCTGGACATGCATGACATGCTGCAGCGCGCCCTGGGTGAGCTGGTACAGCTGGAAATCCGCGCCGCCGAGGACGTCTGGTGCGTCGAGATCGACGTCAGCCAGCTGGAGGCATCGGTACTCAACCTGGCCGTCAACGCCCGCGATGCCATGCCCCACGGGGGCCGGCTGGTGATCGAGGTCGACAACAGCCATCTCGACCACGACTACGCTGCCTTGTTCCCCGATGCAGCGCCTGGCGAATACGTGATGCTGCGGGTCCGCGACAACGGCCACGGCATGGACGCGGCTACCCTCGCGCGCGTGTTCGAACCCTTCTTCACCACCAAGCAGGTTGGCCGTGGTACCGGCCTGGGCCTGTCGATGGTGCATGGCTTCGTCAAGCAGTCCGGCGGCCATGTACTGATCGATTCGGTGGAGGGCGGCGGCACCAGCATCACCATGATGTTCCCGCGTTCGGCACTGGCCCTGCCCTGCGAGGCGAGCGCACCACCGACCGGCCTGGCCGGTTACTCGCCACGCGAGGAAACCATCCTGGTGGCCGAGGACAACGATGACGTGCGTGCGCACACCGTTGATGCACTGCGCCTGCTGGGCTATCGCGTGCTGGAAGCGCACGATGGCCCATCCGCACTACGGCTGCTGGAACGTCCGGACACTACGGTCGACCTGCTGTTCTCCGACGTGGTGATGCCCGGCATGTCGGGCTGGGAGCTGGTGCGGGAAGTCCGGGAGCGCTGGCCCGACGTCGCGGTCCTGTTCACCTCAGGCTATCCACGCGATCACGACGCGGTCGGCACCCAGGGCCGGGCGGCCGCGCTGCTGCCCAAGCCATTTACCCGCAGCGACCTGGCCCAGGCGGTGCGTACCGCACTGGAAGGTGCCGCGCATTGAGGTCAGGCAACCGGGTCGCGCACGTCCGTCGCGATCCGGTTGATGTCCGCGCACTCCACCGTGGCCGGCGAATGCTCCATGCCGGCCAGCGCAATCATCGCCTGGCCCAGTGCCAGGTTGCTGGTCACCAGTGACGGCGCGATCACACTCGCCAGTTTCATCAAGGGTGCGCCACCCCAGTACAGCGGCTTCAGCAGGCCATGACGGGTGCCGGTGCCCTGCACGGGGCGAACGCCACCCGGACGCAGCATGACCGTGCGGACCGGCAGCGACTGCAGTGCCCGCTCTGCCTCGCCCTTGATCCGCAATGGCATCAACCGGCTTCGCGCATCCGCACCGGCGCCGGATACATACAGGAAACACCCCTGCGGGTTCACCGTGGCCCAGGCGCGGGCGACGGCCAAGGTGGTCTCCAGTGTCACTCTTCGGTACTCGGCCTCGGCCGTGCCGACCGGTGGAGCGCCCGCGCAGTAGAAACAGGCATCGAACCCCGACAGATCATCCTGCCGTTCCTCGATCCTAAGGAAGTCCGGCACGATCAGCTCGCTGCCGCTACCGTCGAGGCTGCCCGGGCGCCGGACCAGTGCAGTCAGATCGGAAACCCGGGGCGAGCGCTGGCAGGCCAGGGCCACGCCCTGCCCCACCAGCCCCGTGGCACCGGTCAACAGAATCCGTAGCGCGCCCATTGCCATCGCTGCACGCATCCTAGAGCTTCACGAAACGCTGGATCTTCCGCGCCAGCCAGCCACTGAACACCAGTGGCGCATCCAGCGCCGACACGCAGATGCACGGTACGCCCGGCGCCGTCACCGGCTGATGCTCCACGTCCTCATCCAGATCCGCCACGTCGCCCGGCGCAAACAGCCCCAGCGCATCGTTGTAGGAACCGCGCAGGATCTGGGTCAGCTCGCTGCGGCCATGGCTGTGCATGGGCAGGCACTTGCCCGGGGCGATCTTCAGCATGATCAGCGACGGCATCTGCTCCGCACGGATGCAGTGCACGCCCGGCGCCATCCAGCGCCAACGCAACCCGCTGAGCGAGGCGCCGAAGAAAGGGTGCAGCGAGGCAGGCAGATGGTCCGGGTCGGCCTCGGGCCGCTCCTTCGGCACGGAACGCGCGGCTCCGGTCATGGCAATCGGCATTTCCGCAGCCAACTGCATCAGCATGGCCTCACGCAACTGCTCACGCCGCGAATCGGCGGTGGACGGCTGTGTCTGTTCCAGCAGAGCAGAGCCGATCGCCTCAGCCTCGCGCAGGCGCTGACGGCAATGCGGGCACTGCTCCAGGTGGGCACCGGCCACGATACTCAACGGCGCCGGCAGCGCCCCGGCGGCATAGCTCATCAGGGTGGATTCGTGCAGGTGGTGGTGCGGATTCACAGCGCACCTCCCACTTTCGCCTGCAGTTGCAGGAACGCTCGGCGCAGGTGTGATTTGACCGTCCCCAGCGGCATGCCCAACGCCTCGGCGATTTCGCTGTGGCTCTTGGCTTCGAAATAGGACATCCGCACCAGCCGCGCCTGCACCGCAGGCAGCTCGTTGATGCGCTGGCGCAGGCGCGCCTGATCGGCGAACTGCTCGGCACTGCTGCGCTCGACCACGTCCAGTGTTGCCGCATGTTCCACCGCGGCCTGCACCTGCATCCAACTGCGTTCGCGCCGTATGCGATCGATATGCAGGTTGCGGGCGATGCGATACAACCACGTACTCAAGGCCCCCTGCCCGGGGTCGAAATCGGCGGCCCGCAGCCACAGGCGCAACAGGCTCTCCTGCGCCAGCTCCTCTGCCACCGCGTCGGGCACGCCCAGGCCGCGCAGGTACACGCACAACCGCGGCATGAAGTAGTCGTAGATCCGCATGAAACAATCGCGGTCACGAAGCCGTGCCACGCCGTCCATGTCACCGGCCCAGTTCGTCGGCTCGCTGCTCGGCTGCTGGGAACTGGACACGATGCGTGCGGTATCGAAGTTGAGGAGTGTGCTGGCGGCGTCAGGGTACATCTGCGTTCGCGGCGGGCGGGTGAAGGTCTGTCCCCTGTACGCGCGAAGGCCGCAATTGGATGCAGGCGACGTAGCGCATCCAACCGGCCATCCCCGCCGTATGACCTGGGCCCCCCCCTTCCGGATGAACACCATGCGCACTGCCTGGCTGCTGCTGTGCCTGCCCCATGCTGCGCTGGCGGCACCCTGGCTGCGAAGTGAAGGCGTGGCCACCTCCGCGCAGGGCGACATCCTCTACCGTGAAGTGCACTGGCGGCGCGAAGCAACGGAGGGTGCCGAGCGCTGGGTGCTGTACCAGTGCCCGGATGGCCAGCCCTTCGCCCGCAAGCACTTGCCAGCCAGCGCCCGCCCGCAGGCACGGGGCTATTCGCTGCAGGACCGCCGCAGCGGCCAGACCGCCGAAGTCGACGCAGCTGGCGACTCGGTGTCGATTGCCTGGAAGGAGGATGCCACCAGCCTGCTGCGTCGGCGCCGGCTTGAACTGCCACCGGACGCGGTCATCGATGCGGGATTCGACGCTGCCGTACGCCTGCACTGGCCGACGCTGCTTCGGGGCGAGCGCATCACGCTGCCATTCCTGGTGCCGGCACGCCAGCGCTACTTCCCGGTGCAGGTGCGACGCACCGGCCCGGTTCGCTGGCAGGGCATCGACGCCCAGGCAATCGAAGTCAGCCTGGACACCTGGTACGGCGGCATCGCACCGCGCCTGTCACTGGTCTATGCCAACGGCGACCGTCGCCTGCTGGAGTTCCGCGGCACCAGCAACCTGCGCGATGCGCGCGGCAGCTACCCGCAGGTGACCGTGCGCTTCCGCTCGCCACCGGCCGAGCATCCGGCAAGCGACTGGCAACAGGCGTGGACGCAGTCTCTGGTTGAGCGCTGCGTCGTGACGCCCAGGTGAAGTGGAAATTTACTGCGCCGTGGCGCATCCATTGCGCATCCTGCTGCGTAAAGGAAGACACGACACCCGCCGAGATCCGCCATGGCCTCTGTAGCGCCCCTTCCCCGTCGACGCTGGCGCCTGCTGAGCACGCTGCAGCGCTGGTTCGATACCGGCAACGCCGCAGAGGCCACCGGCGAGCGGCCGGGGCGCATCGACTGGTTGCGCGCCGTACCCTTCGCGCTGATGCATGTCGCCTGCCTGGCGGTGATCTGGGTCGGTGCCTCATGGACGGCCGTGGTGGTCGCTGCGGCATTGTATGCAGTGCGTATGTTCGCGATCACCGCGTTCTACCACCGCTACTTCTCACACCGCACCTTCCAGGCAACGCGCCCGGTGCAGTTCGTGTTCGCGGTGATCGGCGCCTCCAGCGTACAGCGCGGACCGCTGTGGTGGGCCGCCCATCATCGCCACCACCATCGGCACGCCGACCAGCCGCTGGACCCGCACTCCCCACGTGAAGGCGGTTTCTGGCGCAGCCACATGGGCTGGTTCCTGACCCGTGAGGCCTTTGCCACCGATCTGTCGCGGGTACCGGACCTGGCACGCTTCCCCGAACTGCGCTGGCTGGACCGTTTCGATACGGCCGTGCCGGTACTGCTGGCCGCAGCGCTGTATGCATTGGGCGCCGGGTTGGAGCGCTGGGCACCGGGCCTGCACACCTCCGGCCCGCAACTGCTGGTGTGGGGCTTCTTCATCTCCACCATCGTGCTGTTCCATGCCACGGTCACCATCAACTCGCTGGCGCACCGCTTCGGCCGCCGCCGTTTCGAGACCCGCGATGACAGTCGCAACAACCTCTGGCTGGCGCTGCTCACCTTCGGCGAAGGCTGGCACAACAACCACCACTTCTTCCCGGGCACCGTCCGCCAGGGCTTCCGCTGGTGGGAAGTCGACCTGACCTGGTATGGGCTGCGCGCGTTGGCGGCGCTTGGGCTGGTCAAAGGACTCAAGCCCATTCCCGAGTGGGTGCTGGCCAAGGCGAGGTACTGACATGCGCATCGCAATCATCGGCTCGGGCATTGCCGGACTGGCCAGCGCCTGGTGGCTGGACGGCGAACACGACGTCACGCTGTACGAGGCCAACGACTATCTGGGCGGTCATACCCACACCCATGACGTGGAGGTGGATGGCCAGCGCATGGCGGTGGACACCGGCTTCATCGTGTTCAATCCGCTCCACTACCCCTTGCTGAGCGCGCTGTTCGACGAGCTGGGCGTGGCGTCGAAGCCGACCAAAATGAGCTTTTCCATGCACAGCGAGCGCAGCGGCGTGGAGTACAACGCGACCTCGCTGGATGGCCTGTTCTGCCAGCGCCGCAACCTGGTATCACCGCGGTTCTGGGGCATGCTGGCCGACCTGCGCCGGTTCTATCGCGATGCCCCCCTGTTGCTGGCAGAAGACGAGGGCCCAACGCTGGGCCAGTACCTGCGCAGCCAGCGCTACGGCGATGCCTTCATCGACGAGCACCTGCTGCCGATGGCCTCCGCGTTGTGGTCGTCCCCGACGGCTACGGTGATGGACTTCCCGGCGCGCTATCTGGCCCAGTTCATGGCCAACCACCAGATGCTGCAGATGACCGGGCGTGCGCCGTGGCGGGTGGTGAGCGGCGGATCGGCGCGCTATGTCGATGCCCTGCGCGCCCGCTGGCGGGTGCATGAGCGGCTGGAGTGCCCGGTGCAGTCGGTCGAGCGCATGCCCTGGGGCGCACGCGTGCACAGCGCGGCCGGCGTGGAAGGCTTCGATGAGGTCATCCTGGCCTGCCACAGCGACCAGACCCTGGCGCTGCTGCGTGACGCCGACCCCATCGAGCGCGACGTGCTCGGCGCCATCCGCTATCAAACCAATGAAGCGGTGCTGCACACCGATGCGTCATTGCTGCCACGCAACCGCAAGGCGTGGGCGGCATGGAACGCCCATGTGCCCCGCGATCCTGCCGCGCCGTGCACGGTCAGCTACTGCATGAACCTGCTGCAGGACCTGCCCGGCAACACGCCCCTGGTGGTAACGCTCAACCGCAGCGCGGCGATCGACCCCGGCAAGGTGCTGCGCACCCTGCGCTACGCCCACCCGGTGCACGACCATGCCGCAGTGCGCGCGCAACAGCGCTGGGCCGAGCTGCAGGGCCGCCGCCACACCTGGTTCGCGGGCGCCTATTGGGGCTGGGGCTTCCATGAGGACGGCATCCTCAGCGCCCGCCGCGTGGTCGATGCCCTGCACACCTGCGACCCACACCGCGTCATGGCGGCGACCGGAGGGGTAGCTGCATGAGCGCCAGCGCACTCTACTTCGGGCAGGTGATGCATCGCCGGCACCTTCCGCATCCACATGCGTTCCGCTATCCGATCGCACAGCTGCTGCTCGACCTGGATGAACTCGACAGCGTGTTCGCCGGGCGCTGGCTGTGGTCGATCAATCGCCGCAACCTGGCCGAGTTCCGTCGCAGCGATTACTTCGGCGATCCCGCGCGGCCTTTGGCCGATGCAGTGCGCGACCACGCTGCATCCACCCTCGGCTACCGGCCCACCGGCCCGGTCCGCCTGCTCACCCATCTCCGCTTCGCCGGGCATGTGTTCAACCCGGTCAGCTTCTACTACTGCTATCGGGCCGATGGCAGCACGCTGGACTGCATCGTCGCCGAGATCACCAACACGCCCTGGAAGGAGCGGCATGCCTACGTGCTGCCAGTCGCGACGGCCACGCACGAAGGCACCTCGCTGCGCTGGCGGTTCGACAAGTGCTTCCATGTCTCGCCCTTCATGCCGATGGATTGCCATTACGACTGGCGGTTCAACTGCCCTGATGGGGATCTGCGCGTGCACATGCAGGTCTGGCGCCACGGCACGCGCCAGTTTGATGCCACCCAGGTCATGCAACGGCACGCCCTGGATGGCCGCGGGCTGGCACGCGTCCTTGCCTGCTATCCACTGATGACCACCCAAGTGGTGGCCGCCATCCACTGGCACGCGTTGCGGCTGTGGCTGAAACGCAATCCCGTGCACGACCACCCCACCCTTGCCGAGAAACCGCGATGAACTCGATGACTCCTTCGGTCGCGCTGCCGCGCCCCGGCGCATTGGATGCCTTCCTGCGCCGCCGCCTGCTGGCCCAGCTGGCCCCGATGCGCGACGGTCGCCTGTGCGTGCGCGACGCGCTGGGCGAAGTGTGGTTGGGCGATGCCCGCGGCGAACTGCATGTCACCGTCACCATCGATGACCCGGCGTTCTATCGCAAGGTGGCGGCACAAGGCAGCGTCGGCGCCGGCGAAAGCTACATCCACGGCGAATGGCGCTGTGACGACCAGGTCGCACTTATACGCCTGCTGGTGCGCAATCGCGATCTGCTCGACAGCATGGAACACGGCCCGGCCCGAGTGGGCGGCTGGCTGTTGCGCGGCTGGAACCGCCTGCGCCGCAACAGCCGTGAAGGCAGCCGCCGCAACATCGCTGCGCACTATGACCTCGGCAACGATTTCTTCGCCCTGTTCCTGTCGCCGGACCTGATGTACTCCTCGGCCCTGTTCGCCGAAGACGGCGAGTCGCTGGAGTCCGCCTCGCACCGCAAGCTGGACCGCATCTGCCAGCAACTGCAACTCAAGCCGGGCGATCGCGTGGTGGAGATCGGTACCGGTTGGGGTGGTTTTGCGCTGCACGCGGCACAGCACTATGGCTGCCATGTCACTACCACCACCATCTCCGCCGAGCAGCATGCGCTGGCCACCGAGCGCGTCCGCATTGCCGGCCTGCAGGACAAGGTCACGCTGCTGATGCAGGACTATCGCGACCTGCAGGGTCAGTACGACAAGCTGGTCTCGATCGAGATGATCGAAGCCATCGGCGCGGAATACCTGGACACCTACATGGCCACGCTGCAGCGACTGCTGAAGCCGGATGGCGTGGCCCTGCTGCAGGCGATCACCATTGAAGATCACCGTTACGAACAGGCACGGCGCAGCGTCGACTACATCAAGCGCTATGTATTTCCGGGCAGCTTCATTCCATCGATCAACGCGATCATGGCCGCCAAGACCCGCTCCAGTGACCTGCAGCTGGTCGCCCAGCAGGATTTCGGCCACTCCTACGCACTGACCCTGCGCGCGTGGCGCCAACGCTTCCTTGCCCAGCTGCCCGCCGTGCAGGCGCAGGGCTTTGACGCGCGCTTCTGCCGGATGTGGGAGTTCTACCTGGCCTATTGCGAGGGCGGCTTCCTGGAGCGTTCGATCGGCGTTTCGCATCTGCTGCTGGCGCGCCCAGGGCATCGTCCCGCTGGCGCATCGGGTCAAGGCGGCTGAGATGCGCCGGTTCTGGGCCAATCTGCTTGGCAACCAGCTGGTCTGGCTGTGCGCCGTGGCCGGCGCCGGGCGCGGCTTGCAATGGCCGGCGCTGCTGGCAGCATCGCTCTACATCGGCAGCCAGCTGCTGACCTCGCCGCAGCCGCGGCTGGATCTTCGGCTGATGCTGTTGGCGCTGGCCTGCGCGTGGCTGGTCGACGCCAGTGCCGCCGCCAGCGGCGCCGTGCGCTACGCTGCTGCCCCGCTGGGCTGGGCGCCGCCGCCCTGGATCATGGCGTTGTGGGCCGCGTTTGCGATGACGCTGACCACCTCGATGCGCTTCCTGCTGCGCCACCCTGCCCTACCAGCCCTGTTCGGCCTGCTGCTGGCCCCGCTGGCGTATCTCTCCGCAGCGCGCGGTTTCGATGCGGTTCGATTCACTGCGCCACTGTGGCAGGGCCTGCTGGTGCTGGGTGTGGGCTGGAGCATCGCGCTTTCGCTGCTGTGCATGGCCGCTCGTCGCGGCTCCAGCACCATTCCGCCGCCCTTGGCCGGAGCACCGTCATGATCAATCTGTTGTGGGTCCTGCTGTATGCCGTGCTGGTGATGAGCTGGAGCTGGGCCTGGCAGCGCCGCCACCGCAACATCGGCGTGGTCGACGTGCTCTGGGCCAAGGGCGTGGGCGCATCTGCGCTGCTGCTGGCACTGCTTGGTGACGGCGCGGTCGTGCCACGGGTTGCACTGGGGCTGCTTGGCGGCCTGTGGGGCAGTCGACTCGCCCTGCACCTGTGGCACCGAGTCCGTCACGAGCAGGAGGATGGGCGTTACCGTTACCTGCGTGAGTACTGGCATGGGCATCAGGGCAAGATCTTCGGCTTTTTCATGGCCCAGGCATTGCTGGTCGTGCTGTTCGCCCTGCCCTTTGCCGCGGCGGCTGCCAATCCCCGTGCCGACCTGACACCTTGGGTCGTGGCCGCCGCACTCGTCTGGCTACTGAGTGTCGGTGGCGAGAGCCTGGCCGACCATCAACTGGCCCGGTTCCGCGCGGATCCGGCGAACAAGGGTCGCACCTGCCGCGACGGGCTGTGGCGCTACTCCCGCCACCCCAACTACTTCTTCGAATGGCTGCACTGGTTCAGCTACGTCCTGCTCGCGGTGGGCTCGCCGCTGTGGTGGCTGGCTTGGGCCGGACCGCTGTTGATGTACGTGTTCCTGCGCTACCTCAGCGGCATCCCGTTCACCGAAAAGCAGGCCCTGCGCAGCCGGGGCGAGGACTACCGCGCCTACCAGCGCAGCACACCGATGTTCTTCCCCTGGTTTCCCCGCCCTTCCAAGGACCATTCCGCATGAACGCCATTCCGTCACAGAACCTGGCTGAGGAGACCGAGACCGGGCTGATCGCCTGGGCCGAGCGTGGCCTGGTTCCCGATGCGGCGCTGCGGGCAGGCATCCGCCGCCTGTGTGCGCAACGCCTGCATGAGGAGTCCGAAGGCGGCATCAAGGGGCAGTCGGCCCGCTTCCGCGAGCGCATCGCCGAGCTGGCCGACAGCCCGCTGGCGCTGCATGTCGACGCGGCCAACCGGCAGCACTATGAAGTGCCGGCAGCCTTCTTCCAGGCCTGCCTGGGCAAGCGTCTGAAGTACAGCAGCTGCTACTACCCCACCGGCCGGGAAACCCTGGACCAGGCCGAGGAAGCCATGCTAGAGCTGTACGGCCAGCGTGCCGCCCTGGCAAACGGCCAACAGATTCTTGAACTCGGCTGTGGCTGGGGCTCACTGACGTTGTGGATGGCCGAACGCTATCCGCAGGCGCATATCACCGCCGTTTCCAATTCGCACAGCCAACGCCAGTACATCATGGCGCAATGCCAGGCGCGCAGCCTGGGCAATGTCGAGGTACTGACCCGCGACGTCAACGAACTTGAACTGCCGACGGCACGGTTCGACCGCTGTGTGTCGGTGGAAATGTTCGAGCATGTGCGCAACTACGAACGCCTGCTGGCGCGGATCAGCCAGTGGCTGAAGCCCGACGGCGCGCTGTTCGTGCACATCTTCGCCCACCGCACGCTGATGTATCCGTTCGAGACCGGCGGCGGTGACAACTGGATGGGCCGCCACTTCTTCACCGGCGGCCTGATGCCCGCTGCCGACACCCTGCTGCACTTCCAGCGCGACCTGCAGCTGCAGCAGCGCTGGTTGCTGGATGGCACCCACTACCAGCGCACCGCAGATCACTGGCTGGCCAACCAGGATGCAGCGCGCGGGGACGTGATGCCCATCCTGGTCGCCACATATGGCCAGGCTGCCGCAAAGATCTGGTGGCAGCGCTGGCGCATGTTCTGGATGGCCTGTGCCGAGCTGTTCGGCTACGACGATGGCCAGCAGTGGCTGGTGGCCCACTACCTGTTCCGTCCCCGTTGAGGTGCCACATGCGCATGTTCTCGCTGCTCCCCCTGCTCGCGGTCGGTCTGTTCGGGTCCGGCTGCAGCGCGAGTGACACCCGCCCCTTGCCGCGTCCATCCGCGGTGGACGTGCCGCGTTTCATGGGCGACTGGTATGTGATCGCACACATTCCCTCACGGCCCGAGCGCGAGGCCTTCGACGCCGTGGAAAGTTACGCGCTGCGACCGGATGGGCGCATCCAGACCACCTTTACCTATCGCAAGGGCAGCTTCGACGCCCCGCAGAAGTCGATGCATCCGATCGGCCGGGTGGAAAAGGAAGGAAACGGCGCCGTCTGGGGCATGCAGTTCATCTGGCCGATCCAGGCCGAATACATCATTGCCTGGCTCGACGAAGACTACCGCCAGACCATCGTGGCGCGCAGCAAGCGTGACTGCGTCTGGTATATGGCACGTACGCCACAGGTCTCGGAAAGCGACTACCAGCAGGCAGTGCAGCGCATTGCGGCGATGGGCTATGACACCCGCAAGCTGCGGCGCGTGCCGCAGTCGGTGCGATGACGTCTTCGCTGGAAACCGGTGAACGCAGGCGGCATTTCGCGCCAACCTGACGCGGTGCATCCACGGCGCTGATGCGCCGCTGCGCACACTGCGTTACCCCACCGCAAGACAGGCTCCTCCCGGCATGCATCCCTTATCCCATCCGCGCACCTGCAACCTGTTGCTGGTGGAGGATCAGTTCGACCTGGCCGCCTTGATGGAGCAGGCACTACAGGACGGGGGGAGCCAGGTGACACACGCCTACAGCGTATTCGACGCGATGGAACTGCTCGACACCCAGCACTTCGATGGCGCCGTGCTGGATGTGGAGCTGCGTGACGGCGTGGTTTTTCCGGTTGCCGACCGCCTGGCCGACCTCGGCATTCCCTATCTGTTCGTTTCAGCAGTCTATGACCAGCTCGTTCCGGCGCGGCATCGCCGCGCGCCGTTCGTGGCCAAGCCGTTCCATCTCGACATGCTGCAGCAGGCGGTGCATCGCACCGTAACCGGGCATTGAACGTCCGTGCTCCGGATCAGTCGAGCGTGCCCAGCAGCCACGCCACGCAGCGCCTGACATCCTCGGCGTCATGCCAGCAATGGAGTGCGACGCGCAGATAACCCAACCGGACGCTGCTGTGGATGCCCTGCGCCTCTGCTGTCGCCAGCAGGCGCGCCAACCGCTCCTCCGGAAGCGCGAAGCAGAGCGTCGGGCCCAGGCGATCCTGTTCGAGCAGCGCCATCAGTCGCGCAGCTTCCGCACGCCACGTCCCGTCACCCAGCGCCAATTGCTCGAGCAGCTGCCGCTGCAGCGATGCCACATGCGCCTGGATGGCGGCCACACCGCCACAGTCCAGCAGCAGCTGCAGTGATGAGGCAAGTGCCTCGCACGACAGGATCGAAGGACTGCCCGCTTCCAGCCGCCGTCCGTCCGTGGCCCAGAGGTCGGCCGCGGGCGCCGGGTCCGAAGTCTGCGAGAACTCCTCGGGCCCGGAGAGCCAGGTTCCCAGCGGAACCAGCTTCTGGCGGAACCCGGGCTCGGTCCAAAGGAAGCCCTGCCCCTGCAGGCCCAGCAGGCCCTTGTGGCCCCCGGTCGCCAGCGCGCTCACGCCCGTCAGTTCGAGCGTTGTCGTGCCGGCACCCTGGATCGCATCAACCACAAGATCGACACCCGCGCCGCGACACGCCGCTCCCAGTTTCTGCAGATCCAGTTTGATTCCATCCTGGAAGCGCACCCAGGAGGCGGCGATCATCCGGGTACGCGGCGTGATCGCTTCGATCAGCCGATCTTCCGGCGCATCCCGTGCGGTCGGGCGCTGGCCTGGCTGCCACAGGTCGATCTCCCGGCACTGCACGCCGCGTCGGGACAACGCCAGCCACGGCAGGCGGTTGCTGGGGAACTCGCCTGCCGGAATCAGGATCTCGTCACCGGCCTGCCAGGGGTAACCGAACGCAACGGCCTCCAGGCCGGACGAGGTGCAGGTCATCAGGCTGATGTCCGCAGCGTCAGCGGCCAGCAGCGTCGCAGCGGCATGCCGCAACCTGCGCTGGACATCCAGGAAGTCCTCCTCCCAGCGCAACTCCCACGGCCGCAGCTGCACCCCCATCAATGCCTGCACCGCATCCGCGGATGCCCGCGGCAGCGGCCCGTCCTTGCAATGGGAAAGCCACAGCACATCGCGTGGCATATCGAACGCGGCAGGATCAAGCAGGGAAGCGGTAGTCATAGGGAGAACGGCAGCATCTGCGGAGACACCCATCATGCGGGGCGTGCCCGCAGGGACGTCAAGCGCCCTGAGCATGCAGCACCGGAAATCAGGCAGACCGGATGGCCTGCACGGGCATGATCGCGGACGCCCTCAATGCAGGTGCCAGGACCGCCACCTGCCCCAGCAGCCACAGCGCCAGCGCACTGATCGGCAGGTACGCCAGTGGAAGCCGGGGCAGTTCGTAGAACCGCATCAGACCGAGGTTGAATGCATAGGCCAGCAACGCGCCAACTACGACACCCAGGCTCACGACCAGGAAGTTCTCCAGCTGGAAGTAGCGCAGGATGTCGCGGCGGGTAGCACCCAGCGCACGGCGGATGCCGATCTGCCTGCGCCGCTGCTCTACCCAGTAGCTGGCCAGGCCGACAATGCCCAGCGCGGTGGCTCCCAGCAGCGCGACGATCACGCCCGCCAGCAGCGCCATCATCAACCTGGCGCCATGGAAATAGTCCGCGCGCAGCTCGGCGACGGTGCGGCTGGCGGCCTGGTCGAATACCACGTCGGGGGCCACTGCTGCCACCGCCCGCTGTGCGTCGGCCATGACCCGCGGCAGCGCTTCGGGCGCGGCCCGCACCAGGTAGCGCCCCGCCAACTGCGGACCTGGCTTGGCCGGCATCAGCACGGACCAATCATTGCCCAGCGCCTCCCCTCCACCGGGCTGTGACACAGCCAGGTGCTCGACCACGCCGATAACGGTGAAACGGCTGTCCATCGACCACAGGCTGCGCCCCACTGCCGGCTCACCGGGCCAGTAACGTTCCGCCAGCTGCCGCGTCACCAGGATCGGCGCATTGGCGGGCACGTACTGCCCGATCGGCGCGTACTCGGCGGCATCCGGCAAGCGCCCGGCCAACAGCTTCAGGCCCAGCGCCTGGATCGCCACCGCATCACCCAGGTAGAAATCGAGGACCCCGCCGAAGACGTTGCCGCTCTCATCGGTATGGACACCCGCGCGGACACCCGGCTCACCGAACGGAACGGCGCTGATGATGCCGACCGACGTTACGCCCGGAATCGCCTGCAGTGCACCGGTCACACGGGCATTGAGGTCAGCGGCCTGCGCGGCGTCGAATCCGGAGAGCTGCACAATGCCCAGCGACGACTCGGCCAGGCCGCTGTCCAGGTTCAGTGCACGCCCCTTCTCGGTGAGCATGAAGATGGCATTGCACAGCACGGCGCAGGCCAGCGCGATCTCCAATGCAATCAACAGGGTGGCCAGCCGGTGCTTGCGCAGCGCTGCGATGATCAGTCCGGTTTGCATGATCGTGTCCTCTACAGCAGCTTGAGCTGCGCCACGGGCTGGATCGAACTCGCGCGATAGGCGGGAATCGCGCCTGCCACCAGGCTGGCCAGCAGGGAAAGACCGAAGGTGGCCATGAACATGGCCGGGTCCAGATGGATCAGGTCCGCGTAGGCAACCGGCTGGGCGCGGATCACCCACAGGCCCAGCAAGGTCAGCAGCAGCCCGCCCAACCCTCCGGCGACACCGATCAGCCCGGCTTCCAGCATGCATTGCATGAACACCGCACGCCGGCTGGCACCCAGCGCGCGCCGCAGGCCGATTTCTCCGCCGTGGCGCAGGAAGCGCGCCAGCAGCAGCCCGACCACATTGGCCAGGCAGACCATCAGGAACGCAAAGGACAGCACCGTCTGTACCTTCACGTCACTCGGCACTACCTGGTTGAAGTCCAGCCACGCCATCAACGAGCGGAGCCGGGTATTGTCGGCGTGCCGGATGCGCCCCAGACGCTGCTGTTCGCCGGCGTAGTTGGCCAGATAGCGACGATAGCCGGCCACCTTCTCCGGGCTGCCCAGCTCCACCCAGACCGCGACCGCCACGCAGGGCGAGTTCTGCAGCACACCCGGCTTATCGGGCATTGCCCAGCAGGTAAAGGGCTGGAAATCGCCCTCGTTGATATCCAGGCTGGTCGACATCGGCAGATAGATGTCATCGGCCGCGGCGTAGAAACTTGACGTCTCGCCACCCGAGAACCGCCCTCCCCTGATCTTGTAGAACAAGGGAGAGGGCCGCCAGTGATCCAGCACGCCGATCACCTGCACATGGGTATCCTTGACCCGGAGGGTCTGGCCAACACTGTCGCGGCCCCCGAACAGGCGCTGGTTCAACCGGGCCGAGATGACCGCGACGCGGCCGCGACGCTGGTCATCGTCAGCCGTCCAGGCGCGGCCATACTGGAAGGGCACCTCGAACATGGGGAAGAAGTCCGCCGTGGTCGAGATCGAAGATCCCATCAGCGGCGCCGTCCCGGCCAGGTCCGAACGGAGCTTCACCGGATTGACCACCACCATGGTCTGCCGGTCTGCCTGGCCCGATGACCAGAGATCGTGCGCGGTCCGATAGTCGAGTACGTCGTGTGGTTCGCGTCCTTTCGATCCAGGATCGACGTCCACCTGCGGATAGAAGATCCGATCACTCCGGCCAGGCAGCGGATCCCCGGAAAGCAGGTGGGTGACGGTCAGCGTGGTCATGCTGGCGCCGATCCCCACGGCAACCGCCAGCACCATCAGTGCGGTAATGATCGTGTTGCGCCTGGCGTTGTGCAGCGCCAGCTTCAGGTAATAGCCCATCATGGAAGGTGCATCCCCCTGCGTCCGTCATGCTCCATGCAGATACGATGCAGGGGTTGCCAGAAAGGTTTAAACGGATGAGGCGGACGATGGACGGGCACTTCGACAGTACAGACCTGCCAGGCAGTGATGGCTTTGGGATTCGGGCCCTGCTCACCGATGACCTGGATCTGATCTGCGCCCACCGCGAGGCGATGTTCCGCGAGAGTGGCCGCCCAGCAGACGTGCTGGAGCAGATGGCCGGTCCTTTCCGTGCCTGGCTCGCGCCGCGCCTGGCCTCCGGCGACTATTTCGGATTTGCCCTCACGGACCTGGGGCGCCCCATCGCGGGCATCGGCCTGATGCTGATCGACTGGCCGCCCCACCCTGCCCACCCGGAGCAGAACAGCCGTGGCTATGTGTTGAACGTCTACGTCGAGCCGGCCTATCGCCGGCGTGGGATCGCCCGCACGCTGATGTCATGGGCCGACCGTGCTTTCGCCGAACGCGGCGTCACCTATGCGGTGCTGCACGCCACCGAACAGGGAAGGCCGCTGTACGCCGATCTGGGCTGGGCGCCGACCAGCGAAATGGCCCGCACCCTGGACGCCGCCGCTCCCGGCAGTCAATCCAGCGCGAACCCTGCAACCTTGCCTTCTTCGTCGGGGCGGATCATGTACGGCATGAAGACGCCCGGCCCAAAGGTTGCCACGTAGCGGTACATCGTGCCCCTCTCGCTGGCCTGGGTACCTTTGAAGATCAGGGTGGCCGGCTTCCCGTAGGGCGCGACCGCCTTCGATAGCCCGGCGCCCATCCCCGCCTCCAGCCTTGCACGCAGGTTCGCGCTGAAATCCGCATAGCCGTGCCCGGCCTGCAATTGTTCAAACGTCGCACGCGCACGCGCGGTGACTGCGGCCTCTTCGCCAGGCGCAGGCCGGCTCCAGGCAGCGACGATGGCGGGATGAAGCGCACTGAAGACCGCATTGGTCAGCGTGATCCCGGCCTCCGGCGCCTTGTCCCCAAGATTGGTGAAGGCAATGATGCGCAGCCCAAGATCGGGAAAATATTCGTCGGCGGTGGTGAACCCCTGCGAACCACCGGTATGGCCGATCCGGGCCTGGCCGTAGACCGCATTGACGAACAACCCCAGCCCATAGTCGGCGCTGCCACCCTCACCGGTGTGGACCGGCGTGATCATTTCACGGTAGCCGGCCTGGCTGACCACGCGACCCTCGCTCAGGCCGTGGTCCCAGCGCGCGAGGTCGTCCAGCGTACTGACCAGGGCGCCGGCAGCACCGCTCCAGTCCGGGTGGAAGTAAGGTGATCGGCGCAGGACGCCCGCCTCGTGCCGATACCCCACCGCCATGCCTTGCAGTCGCCCCGTGTCGGCCAGGGTGAAGGTATGCCGCATGCCCAGCGGCTCCAGCAGGTGCCGTCGCACGTAGTCGACGTAACGCTCGCCCGATACCACCTCGATGACCCGGCCGAGCAGGATGTATCCGGTATTGGAGTACGACCAGCGGCTGCCCGGCGCGAAATCGAGAGGGCGATCGCTGATACGCGCGATCAGCCGATCAAACGCAATCGGCTGCGTCACCAGGGCATCGACCTCCGGTTCGGGCCCGTCGAAATAGTCATGCAGGCCGCTGGTATGGGACAGCAGCTGGCGCAGGGTCACCTCCTGCGCATGCGGGGCGTCTGGCAGGTACCTGGCAAGTGGATCATCCAGCGTGAGCCTGCCGGCCTCCTGCAGCTGCACGACCGCAGCGGCGGTGAACTGCTTGGTGATCGAGCCGATCTCGAAGGGCGTGTCGGCACGCACCGCCAGCCCCCGCGCCAGATCGCGCTGGCCATAGGCCTTCGCGTGGATCAGGCGCCCGTCCTGGAGGACCATCACCGCCGCACCGGGAACATTGAAGCGACGCATGACCTGGCCGACGCCACTGTCGATGCCTTGGATCACGGCCGCATCCAGTGTGCCTTTCGCTCTGCCCGAAACATCGCTACGTACCACTTCCGTGGCAACAGCGGGCCTGCTGCTGCCCATCATTGCCAACAGCAGGCCACCCAGGGCAATCCAGATACGTGCCGTGCGCATTTCCGAGCCCATATAATTCAAATTTGAACTATAGTTTGAATTATGAACTCCCCCGCCGCAAGCCACCCCAGCCCGGCAGCGCTCAAGCTGACACCCACCCAGCTTGCGGCGATGGCCTCCCCCACACGGATGGCGATACTGCAGCGCCTGGACGCAGAGGGTCCGGCGAGCATCCGCGAGCTTGCCGAGCGCCTGGGCCGCCCGGCCACAGCGCTCTACCACCATCTGGCGCACCTGGAGAAGCATGGCCTGGTACGCATCACCGAGCACCGCGACACCGGCCGCCGGCCTGAAGCGGTCTACGCGGCGGCGTCGGCACAGCTGTCCTCCCGCGACGCGGTGCGCACCCCGTCCGGCCGGCGGAGTCTCGTTCACGTGGCGACACGCGTCGTCGCCGCCACCCTGCGCGCCTTCGCCTCGGCCGCCACCCATGCCGCCGCCCGCTTTGAAGGACCGCACCGCAACTGCGTGGTCAGGCACCTGTCCTTCCGCGCCGACGATGCGCGCCTCGCCCGCATCAACGCATTGATCGACGAGCTTGAGGCCACCGGGCTCGACGCCGGCACACAGGGCGACACCATGCTGTTGACCGTCCTGATGGCACCTGCCACACACAAGCCGCGCGGAACACCGACCTGACAGGCTCGTCCATCGCCCTCATCAATGAATATTGCCCAGTTCAATTTTCATTGATGATCGATTCTTAGGAATAATCGCAAAAACCCTGCAGATTGAATGATCAGCGGGGCGTCAGCGCCAGAATGATCGCCACGCCCCTGCGGCGCCGATCACCTCCCTGCGCATGAATGGACATCCCGCACCGCGCCGACTGCGCCTGGCACTCCTGGACGACCATGAAGTCGTCCGCCGTGGCACCGGCCTGCACCTGTCACAGGACGCCCGCTTCAGGATCATCGCCAGCCACGGGCACAGTGACGCCTTCATCCAGACCCTGCAGAAGACGCGGGTGGATGTCGCGATCATCGATCTGACACTGGCCCGCGACGATCGCAGCAGCGCGGAGCTGATCCCCCTGCTGCGCAGCGCATTCCCACGCACGCCACTGCTTGCCTTCGCCACCCTCTCCCCCGCCACCCATCTCCATCACCTGCTGGAGGCCGGCATCAGCGGTATCGTCAGCAAGGCCGAGCCACTGCCCATGCTGTCCGAAGCGATCATCCGTGTGTCGCAGGGGCTCGAGCGCCTGCCACCCGACCGCACCATTCCGGCAGACTGCGGTGAGCTCAGCCGCAACGAGCGCGAAGTGCTGAACCTGCTGCTGGCTGGCCTGACCGTCTCCGAGATCGCGCTGCACCGTCACCGCAGCGTCAAGACCGTCAGCACGCAGAAGATCGCGGTCCTGCGCAAGCTCGGGCTGCGCAACGATGCCGAAATCTATGCCATGCGGCGCCCACAGGACGCCCCGTGACGCGGCGCGACCACCCTCGCCGGCAGGGCTCCCTCCTCCTGCTGCTGGCCCTGCTTCTGCTGCCGGCCGCTTCGGCCGAGGACGCGCAGTCACAACGATGGCTGCCCGGTCGCGAGGTCCGCGTCGCCACCGCACCCTCGCTGCGCCCATTGCCCTCAGACCTTGCGGGCACGGCGCCGCTGCCCACCCTCGCCCACGGCTACGCCGATCTCGTGGCGCGACATTCCGGACTCCAGTTCAAGGAGCACCCCTATCCCAGCACCGGCACATCGGTGAGCGCCGTATGCCGTGGCGACGCCGACCTGGTACTGGTGGTCGGGGCGGCCAGGCATCTGCCGCCGTCCTGCCCCCATCTGGTGGCCTCTGCCCCTTTCCGAGGTAGCAGGACCATGCTGGCCGGCCGCGTGGATGAGCGCTTGCCGCAAGACATCGCGCAACTGGATGGCCGAACGGTTGCGGTGGTCAGCGGCGGGCCCTATGCCGGATGGCTGGCCGCCCATCATCCGCAGGTTCCACTGCTGTACCTGCCTGACCGGCATGCCACATTGGCCGCGGTCGAGGCCGGCATGGCCGATGTCGCGATAGGCGTGGAGACCACTCTGCAACCGATGATCCGGCAGTACTTCGCCGGCCAGCTGCAGGTGCAGCCATTCGAGATCGGGCTCTCCACCGACCTGCGCCTGCTGGTACGCCACGAGGACCGGCAACTGCTGGCACGCATCGACCAGGCCCTGCAGGACATCACACTGGAAGAGCATGCCGGCCTGCTGCAGCTCTGGGCCTGGCAGATACTGCCGGCTCCGGTTGGAAAGGCGCTGGACTGGCTGCGCACGCCGCCCCCGATCTGGCTGTTGGCAGTGCTGGCACTGCTGGCCGGCCTTCCCGTGTTCTGGCTTTCGCTGCACCAGCAACGCGGACGTGAGCGGCGCAAGCAGACACGCGCAGCAGGTGTGATCAGCCACGAGATACGCAATTCGGCCCAGGTGGTACTGGCCTCGATCGACCTGCTCAGTCAATCGCCCGCGCCCAAGGCGCAACGCGAACTGCTTGCCGCCGCCAAAGCCGCAGGCCATGCGCTGCGCGGCATGTTGAATCGCTCACTGGAGTTCGCGCGCTTGGCCGAAGGGGGATTCACGCCCCGCGCACAGGCCTGCGATGTGTTCCTGCTCTGCCGCCAATCGTTGGACGCAGTCCGCCCACAGGCACTGCTGAAAGGACTCGAACTGCGCTTCGAAGGCACGCCGGACCAGGCATCCGCCGTCGCTCTCGACCCCGAGGGACTGCGCCAGATTGTCGACAACCTGCTGGCCAACGCAGTGAAGTTCACCGATATCGGCGGGATCGATCTGCGTGTACAGCTGAGACCAGCCACCGATCCCCAGGAGCTGCTGCTCGATGTGATCGACAGCGGCATCGGCATCGATGCCCGCCAGGCTGCACGATTGTTCCAGCCGTTCCAGCAAGGCAAGGACGGGCAGGCGCGCGGCGGCAGCGGATTGGGCCTGGCGATCGCCCGCGGACTGGCCCACGCCATGCGTGGCACGCTGACACTGCACAGTGTGCCGGGTCGCGGCAGCCGGTTTACCCTGCGCTTGCCGGTGCAGGCTGCAAGATCCGACTTGCCGCCAGCGGAACAGACACTCCTCGGCCTTCCGCTTGCCGGCCTGGATCTGTTGCTGGTCGAAGATCACGCGATGAATCGCCAGATCATCGCCGAACAACTGCGCCGCCTTGGGGCCGAGGTCCGCGCCCTGGCCGACGCTGACGATGCCCTTGCCGAGCAAGCGCAGACCCCGCGACGGATCGTGCTGGTGGACATCGGCCTGCAGGGCATGGATGGCTACGCGCTGGCGCAGCAACTGCGCAACCAGCCCGGGGAACCGCCGCGGCTGATTGCACTGTCAGCCCGGACAGGACGCAGGCACGCGACGCGTTGCCGCAATGCAGGATTCCATGCAGTCCTGGCCAAGCCCCTGCAGATCGGACAACTGCTGCAGGCACTGGAGCTGCCGCCAGCGGCAGGGGCTACGACCGTCGACACCGTCGCGCCGCTGGATCAGGCCTATCTGGCCGACATCAACGGCGAGCTGCTGGGCATCGAGCAGGCCGCGGAGGACTACGATGCCACGGCGCTGCGTCATCACGCACATCGCCTGCAGGGTACGCTGCAATTCTGTTGCGCAACCGATCAGGCCGGAATCGCGTCCGACCTGTGGGCGCTGGGAAACGACGCCGCACCCGACTGGGCCGATGTGCGGCGCTTGCTGCAGCTGCTGCAGCACTGGCATGGCTCCCGCAGTGCGGACGCCATGCGCTCTGACTGATCAGGCCGCCAGACGCTCGACCTGGCGACGGGTCAGGTCGTTGAAACGCCCCAGCGACATCAGGTGCTGGTGGATCAGGGCCAGCCAGCCGCTGCGGTGCCACTCGATCACGGTCGCTTCCGGCAGTGCCACGAACTTCTCCACGTCCACGACCTGGAAGCCGTTGAGGTTGAATTCGCGGCCATCCGGAGTGCGGACGGTGGCGTTGCGCTCGACCAGCAGGCCGTTGTCAATCAGGGCCTTGGAGAAGGCCTGGGTCTGTTCGTGCTCGCGGGTGTACTGGCCGCAGAACTCCAACGCCTGCTGCACCATGTCGGTGGCCTTGCCATCAACGAACAGCGGCTGGCCTTCGTCACCACCCTTGACCACGCGCGCGCTCTCTTCGTCGATGCCCAGCAGGAAGTCGTTCTCCGCGCCGGTGTCGATGAAGATGAAGGGGTGACGACGCAGGTAGGCCGGGATATAGGCCTCGTCTTCCCACAGGCCGTCCTTGATGAACAGGTTCTGGTCGGACACGCCCACGGCAGCCATCGGCACCGCGGTCGGGCCAGCGAACAGGATCGGGAAGTGATGCAGCGCCAGCGAGAACTCGCCGAGCACCAGCGGGATGGCGTTGTTGCCGGCAGCAAACTCGAGCCTGCCCGGCAGGATGCGCAGATCGGCGTGCACATCGGCCTGCAGCGGCACCGGACGGGTGTAGAACAGGGGGGCGCTGCTCGGCGCCGCTTCGGTGGTGGTGTCGCTGGTGGTGGTCATCTTGGGAACCGTTCGATCATGCGCGCCTGCCATCCCGGGCGCGCCAGCGGGAACAACCTGAATCCCGCATTATCAACAAGCTCGATGACAACGGCCACCCCACCGACGGCCTATTTCAACTGCAGGGGGTAGCGCTGCCAGAGGACGTGGACCAGGAACCCGGCCAGCTCGGTGTCGCGCGCGCTCACCGCCGCGCGGATCTTGTCCAGCAGCACCATGTCCGAGCAGGAGCGCACATCGGCATGGTTGGCCTGCCCGGCCCGGCGGGCGCGGTAGCGCGCGGCGCGCTGCGCATCACTCATTGCGTACCCGAACTTGGGCGGACGACCGCGCTTTCGCGGCAGGGTCAGCTCCAGGGTTCCGGGGTCTTTGTCATCACGCATGAGAGGGGTGCGGGCGGCGGCGAGCAACGGGGGGTGCGCAATTTATCGTGAGGCATCACTTTAATCCAGCTTTTTCTGCAGTTTTGTTGCGATGCAATGCAAAAACCGCACGCCACGAAGTATCCATCCACGCCTTGCGTGGATGCGCGTTCCAGGCAACAAAAAAGGGAGCCCGTGAACGGGCTCCCCTCACCTTCTTCATGCAGCGCGTACCGGCTCGTAACCATGCAGGTGCGCCTCACTGCTGGCCCGCCCCTGGCTGAGCGAACGCAGCGAGGTGGTGTAACCCACCAGCTGCGCCAGCGGAGCGAAACCACTGACCTCGGCACGACCGTCCTGGTCCTCGATGCGGGCAATACGGCCGTGGCGTCGATTGAGGTCGCCGACCACGTCACCCACCGACGCAGACGGCGAATGCACCGTCACCGCCATCACCGGCTCCAGCAGCTGCGTGCCACCCTCGGCCAGCGCCGCCTTGATCGCCTCGGCGCCTGCGCGATGGAACGCCATCTCCGAGGAGTCCTTGGCATGGGTCTGGCCATCGACAAGACTGACCTCGATGCCGACCACCGGATGGCCCTGCGGACCTTCCGACAGCGCGGCACGCACGCCCTTCTCCACCGCCGCGATGAAGCTGCGCGGCACCACGCCACCGACGATGCGGTCGTTGAACACGACCTGGTCGTCCTCGCGCGGCGACACATCCAGCACCACGTGCGCGAACTGGCCCTGGCCACCGGTCTGCTTGACCAGTCGCCCGACGACGCCGTTCATCGCACGCATCGGCGTCTCCTGGTAGGCCACGCGCGGCGCACCCACGCCCACATCGACCTTCCATTCGCTGCGCAGGCGCTCGACCATCACCTCCAGGTGCAGCTCGCCCATGCCCCAGACCAGGGTCTCCGCCGTGTCGCGATCGGTTTCGACGCGGAACGACGGATCTTCCTGGGCCAGGCTGGCCAGACCCTGCGCCATCCGGATCAGGTCGGCCGCACGCGCCGGTTCCAACCGCCAGGCCAGCACCGGCATCTGGGCCTGGATGCTCTCCAGGCGCAACGGCTGCGCACGCCCACTCAGCGTTTCACCGCTGACCGCATCCTTCCAGCCCAGCACCGCCACGATATCGCCGGCCACGGCCTGCTCGATGTCGTGGGTCTGGTCGGCCTGCACTCGAACCAGGCGGCTGACACGCCGCCCCTGCGGATGCTGCGAACTGGCCACGGCATCGCCGACCTTCAACGTGCCCGAGTACAGCCGCACGAAGCTCAGCGCACCGTGCTGCTGGTGGGTGATCTTGAACAACAGACCGGCCAGCGGACCGTCCGGATCCGGCGGCAACACCACCTCGCCGCTCTCGCTTTCGGCGGTCACGGCAGGGCGATCCAGCGGCGACGGCAGGTAATCGACCACCGCATCCAGCAGCGTCTCGATGCCCTTGTCCTTGAAGGCCGCACCGGCCAGTACCGGCACGCCCGCACCGGCCAGCGTCGCCCGTCGGATCGCCGCGCGCAGCTGTTCGGCATCGATCGCGCGACCTTCCAGCCAGGCATCGGCCAGAAGTTCGTCGTGGTCGGCCACGGCCTCGACCAACGCATCGCGTCGCGACTGCCACGTTGCGCGCAGCGTGTCGTCCCAGGGCGTGATCGCGGTCGCAGCACCGTCCTGCCAGTGCAGTACGCGCTCATCGACCAAGTCGACCCAGCCGCCGAAGTCGCTTTCGCTGCCCAGCGGCACGCCCAGCGCCCACGGCCGCGCCTGCAGCTTGTCCTGCAGCTGCTCCAGCACGCGCTCGAACGAAGCGCCGACGCGGTCCATCTTGTTGACGAAGGCGATCAGCGGCACGCGGTGACGCCGCGCCTGGCGCCACACCGTCTCAGACTGCGGCTGCACGCCATCCACGGCCGAGAACACGGCCACGGCACCGTCAAGCACGCGCAGCGAACGCTCGACTTCAATGGCGAAGTCGATGTGGCCCGGGGTGTCGATCAGGGTCAGCCGATGCGGCGGCAGGTCGCGCGGCGCCCACTGCGCCTGTACGGCAGCAGCGCCGATGGTGATGCCACGTTCGCGTTCGATCGCCGAGAAATCAGTGGTCGCGTTGCCATCGTGCACTTCGCCGACGCGATGGATCTCGCCGCTTTTCCACAGCAGGCGTTCGGTCAACGTGGTCTTGCCGGCGTCGATGTGGGCAATGATGCCAAGGTTGCGACGGCGGGAAAGGACTTGGGTGTTCATGAGAAAGGTTCCTGCAAAGCCAACTCCAGGGGCCGCACACCCCGGTTGGCGACAGGGTGCGCGGCTAGCGTTCGGTCTCCGTGATCTGGTGCATGGCACGTTCTCCTTGCGGTACATCGGGTTACGGGAAATGGAACTGCGGAAACGAAAAGAGCGCCCCGGAGGGCGCTCTGTCGAAGGTCCAGCGATGGCCGCTTCAACGGCCTCGTGGGGCTCCAGGCAGACACGCCCGTTCCGCGCTTGCGCGGGTCAGGGTGAAAAACTTCAGGAGCGGCATCCGGTTCATGGGGCGCATTCTAGACCTGCCAATCTGGCGCGCAAGTGAATATTGCGCACATCAATGGAACGATGAGGCCGACGGGCATCGGGGTCGGATCCCTTTGCCACAGGCAAAGGGATCTGACCCCCGACTCAGCTCACTTGCACTCGTGCAGCTTGCGCGCCTCACCCACCGTCGCAGCCTGGTCGTCACCCATCGAGATCCAGCCCTTCAACGACATCGCCGGATCCGCATGTGGCAGCCGCGGCCCCTCATGGACAACCACCTCGGTCCAGCTGCCCACCGGCGCCAACTCGGACAGGCGTGCCGCCTGGTCGTCCTCAGTACTGAACATGTCGTCCGGACCGGCCGGCGGCGTGGTATTCACGGTTTCCGTCTTGCGGGTTCGTACCCGAAGCGCACCATCCGGGAGCCGCTGGGTGATGACGTCGTAGCGCTCGACGCCATACGCCCACCTGCTTTCGCCAACGCTGCGGGTCTCGCTACCGTCATCAGCCACGGCCACCACCTCGCCTGCCGGCCCGACGACGCCCGCGACAATCCCAAGGCCTGACATCAGTGCCTGATAGACGATCATCTGCCGCTGCTCGGAGGTCAACGCTCCGGCTTTGAGCTTGGCGGCAGGAATCTGCAGGTACGCCGCTTCACTGCACAGCACCAGCACCTGCTGGTCGTCCCAGCTCACCGACATTTCCTCGTTGGCGAAGTACTGCGTCTTCATCGATGTCACAGCAGCACCGTCGCTACTGGAATGCAGGGTCTCGATCAGCGAGGCGTTCTCGGCCGCGTGGGTCAGCGAAACTGGAGATGTCGACGCCGCATTGGCGGCAAATGCAGAGAAAAAGGCCGATGCGAACAGCAACGTCCGCGAAACACCTGAAGCGGAGGGCAACATTGAATCAGTCCATTGAATGTAACTGGCGCCGAATGATACAGCGTCCGGATGGCGCGACCCATCAGTCAGCACCTGCAGATCCACTTCATTGGAAACCTCCCGCTCAGCGGATGAACAGCGGCAGGGCCAGGATGCTGTCGCACGCCGGTGTGCAGCTGCGGAACTGCTCGGCGAGCACTTCGGCGCTCGGCGCGCCCGGCGCTGGTGTCGCCAGCCGGATGTGGAAGGGATGGCGTTCCAGCAGCCAGGGCTGCGTCTGCTGCAACAGCCGTAACGACTCCGCTTCGCGATCGCGTACCGAGATCCAGGTCGGCCTTGAGTGCAGGCGGTCGAACAGTCCAGACACCACAACTTCACCGATGTAGGTCGTTTCGCCTGCGCGCACGTCGAAAGTCAGCGCTTCGTCTTCGGGCACCGCCCCGACGTATCCATAACCGTGTTCGGTCAGGTAGCCGACATAGTGTCGCCCGGCCTTGGCGCGGACGGCGGCCAGACCGGCCCTGCAGCCGAACTCGAATTCACCGCGCAGGTCAGCCAACGGCGACGTCGACCGCGTGCCGCTGGCAAAGATCGTGATCAGCCTGATGTTGCTGGTGGCACAGTTCACCGACATCACCACGTAGCCCTCGTCCGCGGCCAGTGGGACATCCGGTCGTGCCTTCAGCGTCGCGCACCCCCCCAGCACCGTCGCGAGCGCTGCCGCGACCACCCACGAAATCCCTTTCATCGTGCTTGCCCCCTGGTTCCGGCGGAGCATACGGGATCCGCTGCCGCCGCGCCATTGAGGGGCCTGATGCCGCGGTCAGAAGCGCCCAGCGCGACGCCCTCACACGGTCACGTGACCACCACCAGCGGCACCCCACGCCGCGGATGCTCCAGCACCACCACATCCTGCTGGTAGACCCGCTGCAGGTTGTCTTCGGTCAGCACCTGCAACGGCGTGCCATCGGCCGCCACCCTGCCCTGCTCCAGCAGCACGATGCGGTCGGCATAACCGGCGGCCAGATTGAGGTCGTGCAGCACCACGATCACGCACGCACCCGCTTCGGCACAGGCGCGCACACTGCGCAGCGTGCGCTCCTGGTGGCGCAGATCGAGCGCAGCGGTCGGTTCATCGAGCAACAGCAGCGGCGTGTCCTGCGCCAGCACGCGCGCGAACGTGGTCCGTGCGGACTCGCCCCCGGACAGCTGCTGCACCTCACGCAGGCGCAGCGCCTGCAGCTCGGCGGCGTCGATCGCCGCTTCCACCTGGGCGTCGTCCGCCACCGGATCCGGCGGATGCGGCAACCGTCCCATCGCCACTACTTCCTCCACGCTGAAGGCGAAACGCACGCCATGCTCCTGTGGCATCACCGCGCGCTCGCGCGCCAGTGGTCCGGCCTTGTAGCTGGCCAGCGGCCGGCCCAGCAGACTGACTTCGCCCGCGTCAACGCGCAGGTCACCGGCGGCGACCGCCAACAACGTGGACTTGCCCGCGCCATTCGGGCCCACCAGCGCGGTGACCGTACCCGGTTCGAACGCCAGCGAGATGCCATGCAGGATCTCGCGCTGCTGGCGGCGCACCACCACCTCGTGCAGCTTCAACAGCCCGCTCATGGCGCGGCCTTGCGGCGCTGCTGCAGCACCAGCCAGAGGAAGAACGGTGCGCCCAGTGCGGCCGAGAACAGGCCCAGCGGAATCTCCGCCGGCGGATCCAATGTGCGCGCGGCGGTGTCGGCCACCACGATCAGCAGCGCACCGAGCAGCCCGGACAACGGCAGCAGCCAGCGATGACCAGGGCCGACCAGCAGGCGCGCCACGTGCGGCACCACCAGACCGACGAAGCTGATCGAGCCCGCAAACGCCACCGCCGCACCCACCAGCAGCGCACTGAACGCCACCAGGCGGCGACGCGTGCGGGTGACATCCAGCCCGAGGTGCTGTGCCTGGCGTTCGCCCAGCGCCAGCATGTCCAGCGGCGTGGCCAACCGCTGCAACGCAAACACGCCGATGGCAAACAGCGGCACCACGGCCGCTACATCGGCCCAGTTGGCACGCGCCAGCGAGCCCATC
The DNA here is from genome assembly GCF_029842145.1 of Stenotrophomonas sp. GD03794. Lineage (NCBI taxonomy): Bacteria > Pseudomonadati > Pseudomonadota > Gammaproteobacteria > Lysobacterales > Lysobacteraceae > Stenotrophomonas > Stenotrophomonas sp. GD03794. The sequence goes on along the minus strand of NZ_JAOCFV010000005.1, from coordinate 93,743 downwards.
TGCCAGAACACCAGCGACTGCAGCTCGCTTTCGCTGGCGATGTAAGTGAGAAAGCCGATCAGTGCCGAGCAGAACGCGGCCATCGCGATGCCGACCAGCAGCAGCGTGGCGTTGCCCGTACCCTTGCCGGGCCGGGCCAAGGCGTAGGTCAGGCCGATTGCCAGCGCGCCGCCAGCGAACGCCGCCACCGGCACCAGCCAGCCGGCAGCGCCCGCGGCGCCGAGAACAATGGCAGCGACCGCACCCAGCGCAGCACCCTGGCTGACACCGACGATACCGGGATCGGCCAGCGGGTTGCCGAACAGACCCTGCAGGCTGGCACCGGCCATCGCCAGCGAGGCACCAACCATTGCGCCCAACAGGGCGCGCGGAATGCGCAGCTGCCAGACCACGGCCAGGTCACGACTGCTGACCGCCTGCGGATCAAGCAGTCCCAGCTTCACACCCAGCGCCTGCACCACCTCCAGCGGCGGCAGCCGCAGCGGGCCGACGGCGAATGAAGCCAGCACCGCCCCCAGCAGTGCCAGCAACGCCACCAGCAACATCGTCCGCCCGCGACGGCGGCGCCGATCCGCCGGACTCATGCCTTCGGCAACGCCGCCAGGGCCTTGGCCAGCGCCAGCGCGCCAGCACCGGAGCCGACACTGGTGTACTTCAGCTGCACATCCGGCATCACCCAGACCCGGTTGGCCTGCCCGGCCGGGGTCTGCTTCAGCGTCGGGTAGGACTTCCACAGGCCCTCGGCGCCGCCGAACAACTGCAGGTCATGCTCGGTCACCAGGATCACCTCCGGCGCCGCCGCGACCACGCCCTCATTGCTCAGCTGCGAGTAGTTCTTCACTCCCGCTTCGGTACCGATGTTGACGCCGCCGGCCAGGGCGATCAGCTGCGCCGACGCACTGTCAGCACCGGCCACGGTCGGTGCGCCACCGGCGCCGGTGGCCGAGACGTGGATCAGTCGTGGCGCATGGCCCAGGCCCTTGCCAATCGCTGCAGCCTCGTCGAGCTGACGCTGCACCTGCGTGGCAAGCGCCTGCCCTGCCTCGGCCAGCCCTAGTGCGGCGGCGACCTTGCGCACCTTGTCCGGCGCTGGCTGCAGGTCGTCGATGACCACGGCCGGTTCACCCACTTCGCGCAGTTTCCTGGCCAGCTCGGTATGGCGGCGCAGGCTGTTGCCGAGGAACAGCGAGCCCTTCAGGCTCAGCACGCCTTCCACGCCCGTGGTGCGGTTGAACAGGAACTGGTGCGGCGCGGCCAGGCCGGCCCGGGTGGTGGTGTTGGTCGGCGCGGCGAACACCTGCTTGTCCAATCCCAGCGCTTCGATCACCGCGATCACGTCGTCACCACCGGCGATGATGCGGCTGGTATCGGTCACCTCGACGTCGGCGCCGTCATCGGAATGCACCTTGGCCGGCAGCACGGCCTTCTGGTCGCGCACGGCCGGCATATCGGTGCCGGCCACGCGCTGCCAGCCAGCCGGCAGTGCAACTTCGTCAGCCGCGGTCGCGGCGGCAGGCCCAGCCGGCTTGGCGGTGTCCGAGGGTGTCGATGAACCGCCACAGGCAGCCAGTGCCAGCGAGACAGCCAACGGAAGTGCGCACAGGCGCAGACGGGACGCGATGTTCATGCTCGTTCTCCTTGCTGGCAGGGCGACGCGCACGTCGCCCTGCCGTGTGACTTACTGCTTCGGGGTGATGCGGGTGATGCGGTCACCCTTCGGATCTTCAGCACCGCGCGACTTGTTCACCGCGAACACGTTGCCCTTGCCGTCGGCGCGGACATGGTTCGGCAGCGTGCCGCCGTCGAGGTTGGCGACCACCTTGCCTTCACCATTCACCACGGTGACCGTGCCAGCGCCACGGTTGCTGACATAGGCCAGGCCGGAGGCATCATCGAAGGCGACGTTCAGCGCACCGGCGCCAACCGGCACGTCATGCAGCACCTTGCCGGCCGCCACATCGACGATCAGCAGGTTGTCGGTGCCCTGCGAGGCCACGTACAGGCGGTTGCGCGCTGCGTCGAAGGCCACGCCCGAGGCACTGATCGAGTTGCCCAGGTCGATGACCTTCTCGACCTTGCCGCTGGCCACGTCGATCACTGCCGCTTCCGGGGTGCCGATGCTGACGGTGAACAGCTTGCCGCCTTTCTCGTCCAGCACCAGGCTCATCGGGGTGAACTTGCCGTCGTCCACGCCGGACTCCAGCGTCACCGCCGGCAGCTCCTTGAGGGTCTTGGCGTCGAACACCGACAGATGGTCCTCGCCCGTGGCCGAGGCGAACACCTTGCCGTGGGTGCCATCAACCACTACGTCGCGCGCGTGCGGCACGGCATCGACCGGGAACTGGTGGACCAGCGACAGATCCTTCTGGCGGTAGACCGCGATGGAGTTCTGGCGGGTATTGGTGACCCAGACATTGCCATTGGTGTCATCCACGCCCACGCCGTAGACCGCGTACACCGCACCATTGGTGCTGCCCGGCACCTGCGCCGGGGTGATCGCCTTGGTCACCTTCAGCGACTTCGGGTCCAGCTTCAGCAGCTGCGACTGGGTCACCGGCGGGCGGCCCACGGCCGAGGTCACGAATACCGCGTTGCTGGCGGCGCTGTAGGCGGACTGATACAGGCCCGGCACCAGCTTGTTGGACTGGGTGGCGAACTGCGCCTGGCCGGACAGCGGCAGTTGCGGCGAGACGCGCAGCTTCAGCACGGTGGCTGCAGCCGGCTGGCTGGCGCGCACCACCACCGGGTGGGTGCCCGGCACCGCGTCGGCCGGAATGCTCAGCTGGGTCTTGAAGTTGCCATCGGCATCGACCACCAGCGGCTGCGTGTTGAGCACGCTGTCGCCACGCAACAGGCTGACTTTCTGGCCCGGCACGAAACCGCGACCGACCACGTCGGCAGTGCTGCCGGGAACCACGTTCTCACCGCGTGAGACGACCTCACCCCTGAAGGTGGCGTTGGCCGGCTGATCGAACACCGGCTGCGCGGTGGCGGTCACCGCCAGCAACAGGCCGGCGGCGAGGGAAGTGAGACGGAAAGACGGACGGAACGACATGGAAGGCTCCTTGCACACGTAGGCCGCGCCACGTGGCGCGGGATTCATCGGTTGCCTGGGCCGCTGCACGTCGGCAGCCTCGCCTGGGTAGTGGGGTCGCACGGCATCGCGTGCGAAGGGATTCATTCGGCGCCGTTGTCACCACCGTTGGGCGCGCCATCGCTGGCGCTGCGGTCAGTGACGCCGTACAACTCATGCAGCGCGGCATGGAACGAAGCCGGCAGCATCGGGCCGTGGCCGAGGCCGTCGAACTCACGGTACTGCACGCGCATGCCCGGCACCTTGGCCAACCGTTCGGACAGCTGCATCGCCGCATCCGGGGTTGCGCCACCGATGCGGCGCAGGTGTGCGACCACGCGCGGATTGTTCATGTCGCGCTTGCCGCGATCACCGACACGCTCGGCGCCGCCCAGCATCAGCCAGAGCGTTGCTGGCTGGCCATGCACGTTCTGCACGAACTGCTGTTCCGGATCACCCAGGGCTGCGCCCTGGCTCCACCACAGCGACGGACTGGCGGCCAGATAGGACTGGAAGGCGGCGGGACGGGTGTACAACGCATTGAGCACGAACAACCCGCCCAGCGAGTGACCCCACAGCGCTTGCTGCTGCGTATCGATGCGTGCGCGACGCTCGACTTCCGGCTTGATGCGGCGTTCGATCACATCCAGGAAGGCTGCGGCGCCACCGCCGACCGCCTGTGTCGTACCGCTCTCGTCATCGGCACGGTCGATCCACGCGGTGTAGTCGCGGGTGCGTGCCTTGGAATCGATGCGCAGGTCGTTGTCGTAGCCGATCAGGACCAGCACCGGCGGTGCCTTGCGTGCGGCCAGCTCGGCCAACAGCGGCTGGTCCAGCACCATCGCCACCGCATTGCCGTCCAGCGCGTACAGCACCGGCAACGGCGTCTTGCCGGCCTTGGCCGGGATCGCCAGGTTCACCCGCCAGCGGCGCTGCTGGTCCGGGCTGTCCACCACGAAATGCTCAAAGCGATAGCTGGCCGCGGGCTCGTCGAGCACGGTGTGGCCGATCTTCTGCAGCGGATTGCGCTGCTGTGCATGGGCGTACGGGGTGGCCAGGAGCAGACCCATCATCAAGGCGGCCAGGCCGCGGGCCAACCGGCCCCGGCGCGAAGGCAGGACGAAATGCTTCATCAGCGGCGGCAGAAGCGGCCCACGGCCGCCGGTTCACAAGGGACCGCAGTCTACCTCAAACGCGAATGATTATCACATCGATCGAACGTCACGCTGTGTATCACGCGCGCGATGACCTGGTTGCGCCGGGCCCGGCATTTCCCCTATTTTGCCGGCCACCGGGGCATTGGATCGCCCCGCTTACAGCGCAGCCAGGGAAGGCGGGCAGCCTGCCGCCGACCAGGCCGCGTTCATCCGCGCCATGACTGCCATGGGATTGGATCCCATGATTGCGAGAACCCTTGAAGCACACCGCACTGATCGCCCTTACCCTCGGCCTGCTCGCCCCACTGGCCGCGCACGCCGCGCAGGATCTACCGTCGCTCTACCAGGCCTTTGAAGAGGCCGGCAATTCGACGTTGAGCATGGACCAACTCAACCAGACGGTGACGTTCACCGCCGTGGCACTGGGCGTTTCCAGCAACCTGGCGGGCGAACCGCTGATCGAGGCCGGCGACGACCAGGGCAATGTCCTGGCCCGGCTGACCACAGACGACGAACAGCAGGCGGCCAAGCTGGGCGCACTGGAAGAAGGCGCGACCTTCACCGCCAGCTGCACGTTGCAGTTCAGCTCGGGCACGGACTACCTGTCCTTCGGCGATTGCGCCATCAAGTAAAGACGAAGCCGGCGAGACGCCGGCTTCTTTTCTTTGCCTCTGTAGAGTCGAGCCATGCTCGACTCCCGCAGCCTCACGGCCCCGCGGGCACCGGACCGTACACGTTCTCCTGCGGCGTGCCCGGCACCAGCGAGAAGATCATGATCACAATGCCACCGCCCGGCACCAGCGCCAGCAGGAACAGCCAGCCCGACTGATTGCAGTCATGCAGGCGGCGTACGGTCACGGCAATCAGCGGCACGATCGTGGCCAGCCACATCACGCCCAGCAGTACCACCATGCCGATCAGAATGCCGGCCAGCGCATCGGGGCTGTTGCGCAGGAGGATCGCCAGCACACCGGCGAGCAGCATCACCGCGGCTGCGACCAGGAACAGGAACAGCTGGTACATCCAGTACTCGCGGCGGTTGGCGCGGCCCTCAAACTGGGCGTAGCGCCTCAACGGCAGAATCATTTCCTGCACGGCATCGATCCTTGAAAGAGAAGCCGCGGAGTGTGCCAAATGCAGGCGCACAGGACAATGTGGCGACGAACCATGCTCGACTGCCATTGCCCCCCCGTAGAGCCGAGCCATGCTCGGCTGCTGCTCCAGAAGGCACCCGTAACCCGCGCAAGAGCGAAGTCGAGCATGGCTCGACTCTGCAAGAGCTGGGTCAGCGGCCCTTTGCCGCCCTTGCCGCCTCGCGCTCGGCGCGCAGCCGATCCAGCTTTTCCTTCAGCTTGATTTCCAGGCCGCGCGGCACCGGGTTGTAATACACGCGTTCGCCCATCGCATCCGGGAAACCGGTCTGGTCCAGTGCGATGCCGCCTTCGGCGTCATGGTCGTACTGGTATTCGGCGCCGTAGCCCAGCTCCTTCATCAGCTTGGTCGGCGCATTGCGCAGGTGCAGCGGCACCTCTTCGGTACCACTCTCGCGCACGTCGGCCTTGGCCTGGTTGAAGGCGGCATAGCCGGCATTCGACTTCGCCGTACTGGCCAGGTACAGCACCAACTGAGCGAACGCGAGTTCGCCTTCCGGACTGCCCAGCCGCTCGTAGATGTCCCAGGCCTCCAGCGCCATGCTCTGCGCACGCGGATCGGCCAGGCCGATGTCCTCGATCGCCATGCGAGTCAGCCGGCGCGCCAGGTAGGACGGATCGCAGCCGCCATCGAGCATGCGGGTCAGCCAGTACAGCGCGGCATCCGGGTTGGAACTGCGTACCGACTTGTGCAGCGCCGAGATCTGGTCGTAGAACTGCTCGCCGCCCTTGTCGAAGCGACGGGTGCGGTCGGCCAGCACCTGGGTCAGGGTCTGCGGGGTGATGCGACCACCCTCCCCGCCCGCCAGCTCGGCAGCGATTTCCAACAGGGTCAGCGCACGGCGCACGTCGCCGTCGGCGGCGGTCGCGATTTCCAGCAGCAGTTCGGGGGCGACCTCGATGCCCTCCTCGCCCAGGCCGCGCTCGCGGTCACCCAGCGCACGCTCCAGCGCCTCAACGATGTCTGTGGGCGAAACGCCCTCCAGCACATGCACGCGGCAGCGCGACAGCAGTGCGGAATTCAGTTCGAAGGACGGGTTCTCGGTGGTGGCGCCGACGAACAGGATGGTGCCGCGCTCGATGTGCGGCAGGAACGCATCCTGCTGCGCCTTGTTGAAGCGATGCACCTCATCCACGAACAGCACGGTGCGGCGGCCTTCGGCGAACCGTTGCGCCGCCTCGGCCAGCACCTGGCGCACTTCCGGCAGGCCGGACAGCACGGCGGAGATCGCACGGAACTCGGCGTCGGAATATTCGGCCAGCAGCAGTGCCAGCGTGGTCTTGCCGCAGCCCGGCGGCCCCCACAGGATCATCGAATGCACGCGACCGGACTCGACCGCGCGGCGCAGCGCGCTGTCCGGCGCCAGCAGGCGCTTCTGCCCGACCATCTCGTCGAGGGTGCGTGGGCGCATGCGCTCGGCCAGCGGGCGCAGATGTTCCCGATCAACGCTCAGCAGATCGGGGCCGGGGAAGGAAGTTGAACGATGTCTTGCCACCCGCTCATTGTACCGCGAGAGCGTGCCCACCAAGGTTGGCAGCCACCACGGCGGCCGGGCCATGATCGGTAGTGCCGGCCGCTGGCCGGCAGCCCAAAAGCGTGTCAACCAAGGTTGACACCCACCAAGGCACAGGCCGGATCAGTTACCGATGACGTCGGTGCCCTTCGGCGGGGTAAAGCTGAAGGTGCCGGCAGCAAAGCCCGGGTTGCGCTTCCAGCCGCTGAAGCTGATCACGGTGCGCTGGCCGACGGCGTCGGTGATCTCCATCTTGGCCAGGCCCTGGGCGTTGAAGCCCAGCGCGGCGTACTGGAAGCTGGCTTCGGTCTCACGCTTCGGCGACAGCGACAGCCACTGCAGGCCATCGCGCTGCGCGGCCTCTTCGCTGACGTCGTACTGCTGCTCCAGCAGCGCCGGGTTGATCAGCGCGGTCAGTGGGCTGTTCTGCTCTTCCTTGCCCTGCTCGCGAACAGTGGCCTGCTCCAGGTCCGGCTCGTACATCCAGACCTTCTTGCCGTCGGCCACGATCAGCTGCTCGTGCGGGCGCACGTACTCCCAGCGGAACAGGCGCGGCGCGGACAAGGCCACGCGGCCGCTGGTCGATTCCTTCACTTTGCCGCGGCTGTCGAACACCTGCTGGTTGAACTGGCCATCCAGGCCCTTCAGGCCACTGGTGAAGGTCTTCAGGTCATCGCGGGCGCCAGCCCAGGCGCTGCCGGCGGCGGCGCAGGCCACGGCCAGGGTGGTGGTGGCAAGGAAACGGCGGAAGCGGAAGTTCATGCGGGAATCCTGTGGGCGCGCGCGCCAGGAAAGGTGATTGCCAGTGTGCCCGGACAAAGATGAATGGGCGATCAGGGCGACATTATGCCGCCCCGAACGTCCATCGGCGATTCAGCCACCCGAGCCGGGCAGCTTGCCGTACAGCACCTGCCCACGGAAGCCGCGCCGCACTTCGCGGTACAGCGCGCGGAACGCCGGATAGTCCTGCGGCTGGCACAGCGCCTCTGGTCCACGCACCGCGTTCTGCTGCAACCGGTGATGCACGATCACGTCCTGGCCATCGCGGCTCCAGTCCACCCGGTACTCGCCGGCGGCGTTGGCAAAACGCTGGCTGGCCGGGATGGCGATGATCGGCGCATTGGCCGGGAACTGCAGGCGATAGGTTTCCTCGCGCAGGCTGGCATTGCAGTAGAACGGCGTCTCGTTGGCCGGCGCCGAGGCGGTGGCGTACAGGCCACGCACCGATTCGCCACCCGGCGGATCCGGTACGGCCATGCCGCCGGCCACGCTGAAGTCGGCGTAGTCCTCGGCCTGGAAGGCCATGCGATAGCCGAACGGCCGGGTCAGGTCGACCGGCACGCCCTGGATCTGCAGCTGCCCTCGCCCATCGAAACCGGACGCGGCCATGATCTGCTCTTCAGCGCGCGCACGGTTCTGTGCGTTGAGCTGGGAGAACTGGGCGCGCATGCCGATCTCGGCGTTCTCGCCCAGCTTCGGAATCGTCTCGCCGCGCAGGTTGCCGTTGGCGTCGAAGGTGAAGCGCACTTCCATGGACGTGGCATTGCGCTGCGGCGTATTGGCCGGGGTGCGTGCCAGCGTGGCGTCGCGTGTACGCATCACCGGCGCACCGAGGTCGCCTTCCGGCAACTGGCCGAAGCGCGCCCAGGCCGTGGTCGAATCCAGGTACAGATCGAACTCGGGAATGTAGGTGATGGCGTGGTTGAAGCGACCCAGCACCGGAATCTTCGGCAGTGTCGGGCCGCCACCGGCACCGATCAGCACCGGTGAGCTGGCGATGCCCTTGGCCGCCAGCAGCGCCTCCAGGATCGTCACATGGTCCTTGCAGTCACCGTAGTGGTTGTCGAGGATGCTCTGCGCGCTGTTGGGCTCCAGGCCGCCATTGCCCAGGTACACGGCCACGTAGCGGATGTTCTGCGCCACCCAGCGGTACAGCGCATCGGCTTGTTCGCGGCGGTCGCTGATGCCGACGGTGATCTCATCGGCCAGCGCCTGCAGTTCCGGCGTGACCTGAGCCGCCGGGCCAGCCTTGAGCTGGTAGGCGCGACCCATCTGCGACCAGTCACGATAGGTGCTGGCCATGATGTTGGGGCCGAACTCCCAGCCCGCCGCCGACCAGTTCTGTGCCGGCATGGCTTCGCGCCGCTGGTAGCGCCAGCGCCACTGCGCCTGGCCGTTCTTCACCGTCGGGCGATCGCTGCCCTGCACGCCGCGGCTGTCGACGAACATCGGCAGGTTGGCTGGCGCACTCAGGGTGACCTCGGCGTCCTCGTACTCGGTGAACACATTGAAGGTCTCCCACAGGCCGAAATAGCCCGGGAAGTACGGCGTGGCCTGGGTGCGGCGCACCTGGTAGTACAGGCGCGTGCCCGGCGCCAGGTTCGGGAATACGATCACCCGCACCTTGCGGTCGGCATACATCGCCGCCGAGGCGCTGGAATAACTCTCCTGGGTGTAGATGCGGTCGGCCGGCACGTCGCGGCGCTGGCCGTCGGCGGTGATGGTGTAGGCGCCGAGCACGTCCAGCGTCTCCATCTTCTCGCTGTAGCTCAGCCGCACCTGGCTGAACTGCTCGACGGAGGCCTTGGTCTTGAGCAGGACTTCGTAGGTTTCGGTCTGCACATTGCCCGCATCCGGCCGCACCTGGTAGTCGGCGCGGTAACGGACAATGCTGAAATTATTGCTGGCTTCGGTATCGCCGCTGGTGGAAGGCGGCGCCGTGGCGGGCGCGGAGGTGGCGGTGTCTGCCTGTGCCGGGCCGGCAGCCATCAGGGCTGCCAGCGCCAGTGCCAGCGCGCTTGGTACGGGGTGAAGCATGCGTCGGTTCCTTGGACGTCGTGGGGGATACGTCGGGTCTTACTTCGGCGGCGGCGGTGCCAGCACCGTGCGGTCGCCGTTGTGCTCGGGCGGACTGACCACGCCGGCCGCTTCCATGGCCTCGATCAGTCGCGCTGCACGGTTGTAGCCGATCTTCAGCCGGCGCTGAACGCCGGAAATCGAGGCACGGCGGGTCTCGGTGACCACCCGCAGCGCTTCGTCATACAACGGGTCGGACTCATCGCCGGCAGAGCTGTTCTCGGGCAGGCCAGTGGCACCGACGACCACGCCGTCGCCCATCGTCTGCACTTCGTCCAGCACGCCGTCGACATAATCGGCCGGGCCCATCGCCTTGAGGTGTTCGACCACGCGGTGCACTTCCTCGTCGGAGACGAAGGCGCCGTGCACGCGCTCGGGCATGGCGGTGCCCGGCGGCAGATACAGCATGTCGCCGTGGCCGAGCAGGGTTTCCGCGCCGGACTGATCGAGGATGGTGCGCGAGTCGATCTTGGAGCTGACCTGGAAGGCGATGCGGGTCGGGATGTTGGCCTTGATCAGGCCGGTGATCACGTCCACCGACGGGCGCTGCGTGGCCAGGATCAGGTGGATGCCGGCCGCACGCGCCTTCTGTGCCAGGCGCGCGATCAGCTCTTCCACCTTCTTGCCGACGATCATCATCATGTCGGCGAATTCGTCGATGAAGATGACGATGAACGGCAGCGTCTCCAGCGGACGCGGCGCCTCGCCCAGTTCCGGGTTCGGCTTGAACAGCGGGTCCATCAGCGGCTGGCCGGCGTCCTGGGCTTCCTTCACCTTCTTGTTGAAGCCCGCCAGGTTGCGCACGCCCACCGCGCTCATCAGCTTGTAGCGGCGCTCCATCTCGGCCACGCACCAGCGCAGGCCGTTGGCGGCCTCCTTCATGTCGGTGACCACCGGCGCCAGCAGGTGCGGGATGCCCTGGTAGACGCTCAGTTCGAGCATCTTCGGGTCGATCATCAGCATCCGCAGGTCTTTCGGCGAGGCCTTGAACAGCAGGCTCAGCACCATCGCGTTGACCGCCACCGACTTGCCCGAACCGGTGGTACCGGCCACCAGCAGGTGCGGCATGCGCGCCAGGTCGGCCACGGTCGAGCGCCCGGCAATGTCCTTGCCCAGCGCCAGGGTCAGCACGCTGGCCGACTTGTCGTATTCCTTCGAGCGCAGCAGCTCGGACAGGTAGATCATCTCGCGGGTGACGTTGGGGATTTCCAGGCCGATCACCGACTTGCCCGGAATCACGTCGACCACGCGCACCGACTTCACCGACAGGCCGCGCGCGATGTCCTTGTCCAGCGAACTGATCTGGCTGACCTTGATGCCCGGCGCAGGCTCGATCTCGAAGCGGGTGATGACCGGACCCGGGTTGGCACCGACCACCTGAGCGTCGATGCGGAAGTCCTTCAGCTTGAACTCGATCTGCCGCGACAGCGCGTCCAGGGTTTCCTTGTCGTAGCCCACCGGCTGCGGCTTGGGGTCGTCCAGCAGGGCCAGCGGCGGCAGGTCCGAGCCGTCGCCGTTGACGCCCCGGAACATTGGGATCTGCGTGTCGCGCTTGGCCCGGTCACTCTTCTCGATCACCGGCTCCGGGCGTGGCTCGATCTTCACCGGCTCGCGCTTGGCGCGCACCTCGGCATCGGCCTTGCGTACCTCCTGGCGTTCCTCGCGCATCACCCGGGTCTGCTGCCACTCGGTGACTTCTTCCTTCTTGCGCGCCAGCAACGGCGCCAGCGACATCACGCCGCGGCCGATCTTCTCCATCACCGTGAACCAGGACAGCCCGGTGGCGAGGGTGATCGAGGCCAGCAGCAGCACCAGCACGAACAGGTTCGCGCCCAGCGCACCGAAGCCCACCGTGAGCGAATTGCCGACCAGCTTGCCGAGGATGCCGCCGGCACTGGAGACATCGCCACTGAACAGGCGCACATGCAGGAAGCCGGTGCCGGCGATCAGGAAACCGACCAGGCCAACCAGGCGCAGCGCCGGGTCCAGATCGTTCTCGCCCTTGCTCTCGCGCTTGAGGCCGAACATGGCGATCCACGCCAGCGCGCCCAGCACCACCGGCAACAGGAAGGCGATGTAGCCGAACAGCTGCAGCAGCACGTCGGCGATCCAGGCGCCAGCGCGGCCGCCGAGGTTGTGCACCGGCGCGACCACGCTGCCGGTGTGCGACCAGCCCGGGTCGGTCGCTGAATAGGTGAACAGACTGGCCGCCAGGTACAGCAGCGCCGGCGCGATGGCGATCAGGCCAAGGTCGCGCCAGAGGCGTTGGCGGCGTGGATTGTCGGTCGTCGCCGCCGCGGCCGTGCGACGTGACGCCTTGCTGTCGTCGGACTTGGAGCGTTCGGGGACCTGCTTCGCCACCTTAGACCATACCTTTGGAATGCGCTGTTAGTGATTGATAATAAATGAGACGGCGTCAGTTTTCAGTTATGCGACGTCCGACGGGGCAATCAGAGGGCCGGAACCACTGCTGGATGACGGCGTTCTGTTCATCGGCTTGAATCACCCTGCCCCAGCCGCCACTCTATGACCAGCCACGGATGCTGCGCAAACATCGCCAGCGCCTTGTCCCATCTAACTTTTCGCGAGTCTACATGAGCACCAGCCTGCCCTCCCGCCACCAGCGCCTCGTCATCCTCGGTTCCGGCCCGGCCGGTTGGACCGCCGCCGTCTACGCCGCCCGCGCCAACCTGAAGCCGGTCGTCATCACCGGCCTGCAGCAGGGCGGCCAGCTGATGACCACCACCGAGGTGGACAACTGGCCGGGCGACGCCCACGGCCTGATGGGCCCGGACCTGATGGCGCGCATGCAGGCCCATGCCGAGCGCTTCGAGACCGAGGTCATCTTCGACCACATCCACACCGCCGATGTGTCGCAGCGCCCGTTCAAGCTGATCGGCGACAGCCACGAGTACACCTGCGATGCCCTGATCATCGCCACCGGCGCCACCGCCAAGTACCTGGGCATCCCGACCGAGGACGAGTTCAAGGGCCGCGGCGTGTCTGCCTGCGCCACCTGTGACGGCTTCTTCTACCGCGACCAGGACGTGGTCGTGGTCGGCGGCGGCAACACCGCCGTGGAAGAGGCGCTGTACCTGTCCAACATCGCCCGCAAGGTCTACCTGGTCCACCGCCGCGACACGCTGAAGGCGGAAAAGATCATGCAGGACAAGCTGTTCAAGAAGGTGGCCGAAGGCAAGATCGAGACCGTCTGGCACCACCAGGTGGAAGAAGTGCTGGGCAATGATGCCGGCGTGACCGGCGTGCGCGTGAAGTCCACCCTGGACGGCAGCACCCGCGACATCGACGCCCACGGCTTCTTCGTGGCCATCGGCCACCACCCGAACACCACCCTGTTCGACGGCCAGCTGGCGATGAACAACGGCTACCTGGAAATCCGCTCGGGCCTGGGCGGCAACGCCACCCAGACCTCGGTGGAAGGCGTGTTCGCCGCCGGCGACGTGGCCGACCAGCATTACCGCCAGGCGATCACCTCGGCCGGTTTCGGCTGCATGGCCGCACTGGACGCCGAGCGCTACCTGGACGCACAGGGCAAGGCCAGCTGAGTCGCTGACCGCACCGTGCAGCGTCGAGCCATGCTCGACCCAGGCAAAAGGCCGACGCCAACGCGTCGGCCTTTCTGTTTCATCTGCCCTATCCTTCGCCCATGCCTTACCCCCGCTTCCTCGACTCCCTGCAGTCCATTGCCGCCACCGACTGGGACGCCCTGCACGACGGCCGCAACCCCTTCGTCAGCCACGCCTTCCTCTCGGGCCTGGAACAGCATGGTTGCCTGCGCGAGGACTGGGGCTGGCAGCCCCGGCACTTCACCCTATGGGAAGGCGAGCATCTGGTCGGCGCCATTCCGGGCTACCTGAAGACCAACTCGCACGGCGAGTTCGTGTTCGACCACGCCTGGGCCAACGCCTATGCCCGCCACGGCCGCGACTACTACCCGAAATGGCTGGGCGCGGTGCCGTACTCCCCGGTCACCGGCCCGCGCCTGCTGGCCCGTCATGATTCAGAGCGCGCCGCATTGCTGTCGGCGTTGCGTGACGCATTGCCGGCACTGGGCGTGTCGTCGGCCCACATCAACTTCCATACCGCCGGCGACGAGGCGCTGTTCGCCGATGACTGGCTGCTGCGCGAGGATGTGCAGTTCCAGTGGCAGAACCCGGGTGACTGGGCCACGTTCGAGCAGTTCCTCGGCGCGATGGACCACAAGCACCGCAAGAACATCCGCCAGGAACGCGCCAAGGTCACCCGCCAGGGCATCACCTTCCGCGTGGTGCACGGCGACGAAGCCAGCCGCGCCGACCTGCAGGCGATGTACCGCTTCTACCTGCAGACCTTCCTCGAGTACGGCAATGCCCCAGCGCTGACCGAGACCTTCCTGCGCCATCTGGCGATAACCCTGGGGCGCGGGCTGGTGCTGTTCCTGGCCGAACAGGACGGCGAGCCGATTGCCGGCGCCCTCTGCCTGCGCGGCGGCGACACGCTGTACGGCCGCTACTGGGGCGGCGCCACCCTGCCCGGCCTGCACTTCGAAGCCTGCTACTACCAGGGTATCGAGTACTGCCTGCGCGAAGGACTGAGCCGATTCGAACCCGGCGCACAGGGCGAGCACAAGCTTGCACGCGGCTTCCTGCCCACGCTGGTGCGCAGCCGGCACTGGGTGGCCGATACGGACTTCGCGGAAGCGCTGCAGGAGTGGTGCCGGCAGGAGCGGCGCGATGTGCGTCGTTACCAGCAGGCATTGCAGGGGCATGGGCCGTTCCGCGTAGAGCCGTAGAGTCGAGCTTGCTCGACTGGCGCGGTGCCGAAAAGCGTGCCAACCAAGGTTGGCACCTACCAGGGCAATGAGGCGTGCCAACCAAGGCTGGCACCTACCAGGGCGATGGCGAGGGCGCTGTGCTCAGGTGCACTGCCAGAAGTGCCCGCTCACCTGGCACTTCGAACACCAGAACGTGTAGAGCATGCCGCCACTGCCCCAGAGCAGCGCGCCCCCACCGGTGGTCGGCAGTGTCGAATCCAGCTGCATCACGAAGGGCATCTCCTCGCCGCAATCGATGCACGCCGGGTACCACGCACTCTGCACCCAGCTTGGTGCGCCACCCACGCGCGACAGGTTCTGCCGATGATTGGACTGGCCCCAGTCCTGTTGTTGCCAGCGCGCGCTTTCGAGCGCCACCAGGCCCACCTCGGCCCGCATCAGGTCGCCACTGTCGGTGGGCGTACTCGGCACCTCGCGGTGCTGGCTGGGATGGCAGGCGGGCAGACCGTCGGCATCGTGGCGATAGAAACGCACGGGCGGGTCTTCCCAGCCGCAGCAGTCCAGGCACAGCCCCAGCGTGATCTCGCCCGACGCGCCCGGCTGCAGCGCGGCAGCATCGGTCCGCAGCAGGCGCTGCAGCGGCGCATGGCAGCTGCCACACAGCGCTTCCAGTGGTCCTCCCATGTGCCCGGCGTGATGCACCTGCCCACCATTCCAGGTCGGGTGCAGGCGCCAGATGCGCTTGCGCCAGCTCGGCTCGTCCGCCTGCTGCGCGCGATGCTGTTCGCGGCCGAAGCGGAAGTGCAATGGCCGCTCGCCATGCAGGCGACGCGGCTGCGGACCTTCGGCGACGCCGGCCCAGTGCGCCCAGACCTCGGCATCCAACCGCCCCCAGTCGACCAGGTAGCCGCGAGCAATGGCGTAGGTCTCGGGCTGGGCGGCGAGCAGCAGCGCCCTGGCCCGCGCCATTTCGCGATCGTCATCGGCTTCGGCCAGGATCTGCGCCCAATGCGCGGCCGTCGCGCTGGGCAGGCCCTGCCAGACCTGCGCGGCCAACTGCACCTCATCCTCACCGGCGACCGCCAGCAATGCCTCCCAATCGTCCTGCAGCACCTGCGGCGCCTGATAGCTGGCGAACTCCATCACGCTCGTCAACACGTCACCGCGCTCGCCCGCGCGATAGCGGCGCCACGCGTCGGCCGCGACCGCGGGCACCGCGCCATCCGGCAGCAGGTCCAGTGCCATGTCGAGGAAGGCCGAGCTCGGCGAAGGCCGCGCCAGCGCCTGCAGCATCAACTCTCCCAGCCGACGCGGCTGTTCAGTGGCCAGCGACAGCAGCATGCCTTGGCTGTCGTTGCGCGTGCGCGGGGCGTCATGCAGGTCGAGGATGGCGCTGATCGAGTCACTCATTCGGAGGCTCCTTGCCGGTGAACAGTGATGGTGCCAGACATCATGAATCACCACGACGAATACAATGGCCCCATGACCCGCCAGCTGCCCTGGCGCCTGGCCGACGCGCCGGACGCCCCCTTCCCGCCGGCCGAGACCGCCCTGCGCCAGCCCGATGGCCTGCTTGCGGTGGGCGGCGACCTGCATCCGGTGCGCCTGCTCAACGCCTATGCCGGCGGCATCTTCCCGTGGTTCAGCGAGGGCGAGCCGATCCTGTGGTGGTCGCCGGACCCACGCATGGTGTTCCGCACCGATGGCGTGCACCTGTCCAGCCGCTTCCGCCGCCAGTTGCGCAGCAGCACGTGGGAGGTCACCGCCGACACCGCCTTCAGTCGTGTGATGCGCGCCTGCGCCGCGGCGCCGCGGCCCGGCCAGGACGGTACGTGGATCAGCCCGGCGATGGTCGAGGCTTACAGCCAGCTGCACGACCTGGGGTTTGCCCACTCCTTCGAGGTCTGGGATCGGCAGACATTGGTCGGCGGCATCTACGGCGTCGCGATCGGCGCCATGTTCTTCGGCGAGAGCATGTTCAGTGGCGCCAGTGGCGGCTCCAAGATCGCCCTGGCCGCGCTGGCAGCCACCCTGCGTGGCTGGGGCTGGGAACTGATCGATGCCCAGGTGGAGAATCCGCACCTGCTGCGGATGGGCGCCGAGCACCTGCCGCGCGCGGACTTTCTGGAGCACGTCCGTCAGGCCGTACACCGTGACGGCCGTGAAGGTCCCTGGACCCAGGCGGTAGGACGCTTGCCAGCACGGCGTTTGGCCGGGGGTTAACACAAACTTTGCAAGCCGGGCCCATCACGCGTAAAATACCGCGCCTTAGGCCCAGCGTGGCCGTTTTCTGAACCGCACAGGACTACATGTCGAAAGACGATTCCATCGAGTTCGAGGGCACCGTCAGCGAGACGCTGCCGAACACCACTTTCCGCGTTCGCCTGGAAAATGGGCACGAAATCATCGCCCACATCTCCGGCCGCATGCGCAAGAACTACATCCGCATCCTCACCGGTGACCGGGTCAAGGTTGAAATGACCCCGTACGACCTGACCAAGGGTCGTATCACCTACCGCATGAAGTAAGCGGTCGGCGCCTGGCGCCACTTCGACAGGGCCGGCCTTGCTGCTGGCCCTTGTCGTGCGCGGAAGAAAATTCCAGGCTTCACCCGCAACGCATATTCGTCGTTGTCTGAAATCCAGCGTCGCGCCGGATGGCTAGACTCAACACGTTCTTCACACTGGGCGTTGCGCGCATGACCTATCTGATCGTACTGGACCCGCAGTCCGTCACCAGCCGCTGCTATGCCAGCAAGGGACCGGATGGCACCTGGTTCGGTCAACCCTGCCTGGTCTGCACCAGCATGGACGCATCGCACCCGCTGTACCTGGCCGTGCAGCGTGAGATCCCGCATCTGGGTGGCACCCTCAAGCAACGCCTGCACATTCCGCACGAGGCGGTCGCTTTCGTCATCGAGGATGGCGGCGACCAGGGGCGACAGCAGGGATTCCGTTCGATCGCGGCCTGACGCCGCCAAAGGTCATCGTGACCGAACTCACCGTGGCGTCGGTCAGCCCCGCTTGAGGCAGATTCGCATTTGCAGCGACAGCGGCATCGTGGGATCCGATCCAGTCCGGATCGCCACCCCACCCGATCATGAACGCCCTGCTCCCGCACGTCCTGCTGCCGGCAGTTCTGCTGGTCAGCCTCCCCCTGTCGGCGCCCGCCGCCGAACTCGCCAGACCCTCCACCGCGGCCGAGTGCATCGCCCTCGGCACCAGCCGCGACATCCGCCCCTCCAGCACGGAACGCGAAGTGCTGCTGCGCGACGGCAACAACCACTATCGGGTCCACCTGCAGAAGCGCTGCCTCGGCGCCGCCGCCTCGGCCAGGTACGTCTTCTTTACACCCGGCACGCCCGAGCAGATCTGTGGCGATGCTCGCAGCACGCTGCAGACCGACAGCAACCACTGCACCGCGACCCGGATCGAACCGGTCGATGCGGCAACCTTCAAGCGCCTGGCCCAGCAGGGACGTTGAAGGGCGGATACGCAACAAGGGCGGCCGAAGCCGCCCTTGTTTTCCAACCGCACCCGGCATCGATCCGGTGCTGCCTTACTCCACCGTCACCGGCAGCAGCCGCTCCGGCTCGGCCTGGGTCTCGACCACCAGCTCGTCGTCGCGGACATCGATGCTGACCTTGCCACCGTTGACCAGCTTGCCGAACAGCAGCTCGTCGGCCAGCGGACGCTTGATCTTGTCCTGGATCACCCGGGCCATCGGGCGCGCACCCATCAGCGGGTCGAAGCCGTGGTGGGCCAGCCAGTCGCGCGCGGTCGGCGTGGCCGACAGGCTGACGTGCTTGTCCTGCAGCAGCATCTCCAGTTCGATCAGGAACTTGTCGACCACGCGCAGGATGTGCTCGAAGCCCAGCGCTTGGAACTGCACCACCGCGTCGAGGCGGTTGCGGAATTCCGGGGTGAAGCTGCGGCGGATGGTCTCCATCGCGTCGGTGGCATGGTCCTGCTTGGTGAAGCCGATCGAGCGCCGCGAGGCCTGCGCCGCACCGGCATTGGTGGTCATCACCAGCACCACGTTCTTGAAGTTGGCTTCACGACCGTTGGTATCGGTCAGCACGCCGCGGTCCATCACCTGCAACAGGATGTTGAAGATGTCCGGGTGCGCCTTTTCGATTTCGTCCAGCAGCAGCACGCAGTGCGGCGTCTTGACGATCTTCTCGGTCAGCAGGCCGCCCTGGTCGAAGCCGACGTAGCCCGGAGGCGCACCGATCAGGCGGCTGATCGAATGTGGCTCCATGTACTCGGACATGTCGAAGCGGACCAGCTCGATGCCCAGCTGCAGCGCCAGCTGCTTGGTCACCTCGGTCTTGCCGACACCGGTCGGACCGGCGAACAGGAAGTTGCCGATCGGCTTTTCCGGATTGCCCAGGCCGGAGCGCGCCAGCTTGATCGCCGAGGACAGGGTCTCGATGGCCGGGTCCTGGCCGAAGATCACCATCTTCAGGTTACGCTCCAGATGCTGCAGTACATCCTTGTCGGTGGCGCTGACCTGCTTGGTGGGGATGCGCGCCATCTTGGCGACGATCGCCTCCACTTCCTCGACGTCGATCAGCTCCTTGCGCTGGCCTTCCGGCAGCAGGCGCTGGCGGGCGCCCGCCTCGTCGATCACGTCGATGGCCTTGTCCGGCAGCAGGCGGTCGCCGATGTGCTTCACCGACAGGTCCACCGCCGCCTGCAGCGCCTCGTCGGAATAGGTCACGCCGTGGTGCAGCTCGTACTTGGACTTCAGCCCCTGCAGGATCTCGTAGGTCTCGCCGACGGTCGGCTCGACGATGTCGATCTTCTGGAAGCGGCGGGCCAGCGCCCGGTCCTTCTCGAAGATGCCACGGTATTCCTGGAAGGTGGTCGAGCCGATGCAGCGCAGCTCGCCGGAGGCCAGCGCCGGCTTGATCAGGTTGGACGCATCCATGGTGCCACCCGACGCCGAACCGGCACCGATGATGGTGTGGATCTCGTCGATGAACAGCACCGCATTGGGCACCTTCTTCAGCGCGGTCAGCACGCTCTTCAGGCGCTTCTCGAAGTCGCCACGGTACTTGGTGCCAGCCACCAGCGCGCCCAGGTCGAGCGAATAGATCACCGCGTCGGCCAGCACGTCGGGCACCGAGCCCTCGACGATGCGGCGGGCCAGGCCTTCGGCAATTGCGGTCTTGCCCACGCCGGCCTCACCCACGTACAGCGGGTTGTTCTTGCGGCGGCGGCACAGGACCTGGATGGTGCGCTCGATCTCGTCGGCACGGCCGACCAGCGGGTCAATGCGACCGGCCCGGGCCTGTTCGTTGAGATTGCTGGCGAACTCGGTCAGGGCATCGCCCTTCGGCTCACCCTCCCCGCCTTCCATGCGGCTCTCGCCCTCGGAGGAAGAGGACGGCTGCTCGCCCTCCTCGCCCAGCTTGGCGATGCCGTGGGACAGGTAATTGACCACATCCAGCCGGGTCACATCCTGCTGGTTGAGGTAATAGACGGCGTGCGAGTCCTTTTCGCCGAAGATGGCGACCAGCACGTTGGCGCCGGTGACCTCCTTCTTGCCCGAGGACTGCACGTGGTACACGGCCCGCTGCAGCACGCGCTGGAAGCCCAGGGTCGGCTGGGTATCGCGGCCGTCATCTTCGGCCAGGCGGGACACGGAGGCCTCGATGGCCTGCTCCAGCTCCTGGCGCAAGCGTTCGGTGTCAGCACCGCAAGCCTTCAGTACGGCCTGGGCGGACGGGTTGTCGAGCAGTGCCAACAGCAGGTGTTCGACCGTCATGAACTCATGCCGGGCCTCACGGGCGCGCTTGTAGCACTGGCCGATGGTGTGTTCGAGGTCTTTGCTGAACATGGATTACTCCGGCGGCAGATGGGGACAATATGCGGCCTGACTACGCGTTTTCCATCACCCTAGCGGATTGCTGCGTTCAGATGGCGTTAGCGGTACAGATTGCTTGATCTTCATTCACTCCAAGACAGCCCGCCCAGCATGAGCGAACCCTACCTGAGCCGCTGGCGATTGCGGCGTGATGGCGCGGCCATCGAGACGCCCCATGCCCAGCTCTGGCCGGTGCTGACCGCCGCCGGCGAAACGGCGATGCTGAAGGTCAGCAGCGAAACCGAGGAGCAGAACAGCCATCGCCTGCTGCGCTGGTGGGACGGTGACGGCGCCGCCCGCCTGCTGGCCCACGAGGGGCCGGCGATCCTGATCGAGCGGGCCCACGGCGACTCGCTGCGGCAAGGCTCGATCGATGGCGACGATGACGCCTGCACCACGATCCTGTGCCAGGTCCTGCAGCGGCTGCACCGGCCACGGAGCGCGCCGCCAGACGACCTGGTCTGCCTGCGTACATGGTTCGTCGACCTGCTGCAGCCAAGGGCGGCGCTGCCGCCACTGCTGGAACAGTGCAGATCACTGGCGGAGGGACTGCTGCAGCAGGAACAGGAGATCCGACCGCTGCACGGCGACCTGCATCACGACAATGTGCTGGATTTCGGCGCGCGGGGCTGGCTGGCGATCGACCCGAAGCGGCTGCTGGGCGACCGCGCGTTCGATTACACGACGCTGTTCAGCAACCCGGACCTGTGCGGACCGGGCATCCACGTCGCGACACGGCCCGAGCGGTTTGCCGCGCGGCTGGAGCGGGTCAGCGCACTGGCGGGGCTGGAGCGCACGCGCCTGCTGCGCTGGATTGCGGCCAGCATGGCACTGTCTGCGGTGTGGTTCCGGGATGACGGTGACCCGGCCGAGGTCGACGAGGCGGTGGCGCGAATGGCGCTGGAGGCGTTGGCGGAGGGGTGATCCGCGCCTGGCAGGCGCCCATGCTGGTGGGCAAGCGCGCCCGGACAGGCCTCATGCCCTGGTAGGTGCCCACCTTGGTGGGCACGCTCCTGCGGGCCGGGCCGATACGCCCGGACGAGAACCGGCAGCGGTCAGGCCTTTTCCATCGTGCACAGCAGCGGGTGCTGGTTCATCCGCGAGTACTCGTTGACCTGGGCGACCTTGGTCTCGGCCACTTCGCGGGTGAACACCCCGCACACGCCGCGGCCACGGGTATGGACGTGCAGCATCACCTGCGTGGCCTTGTCCAGGTCCATGCTGAAGAACTGCTGCAGCACGTCCACCACGAAATCCATCGGGGTGTAGTCGTCGTTGAGCAGCATCACCTGGTAGAACGGCGGCGGCGCCACTTCCGGGCGCGCGGGTTCTACGGCAACGCCGTGCTCGTGATGGGAATCGGGGGAAGACTCATGGGGCATCTGCCCATTATAGAGGCTCGGGCGAACCTGCGTCGGCCTGCCGCAGATTGGACGGCACGCACGGCCACCGTCACAATTGCACCTTCTCTCAGTACTGTTTCACAGGATCTTCATGAAAAGGACCCTTCTCTCCACCCTGCTGATCGCCCTGGCCGCCACCGGTTCCGCTGCCGCAGCGGACGCCGACAAGGCCGTGGCCCGCCACCTGGACAAGCTGGGCTACACCTACGAAGTCGACGAGGACGGCGACTACCGCATGGTCTTCGACGTCGAGGGTGATCGCACCCAGATGGTCTACGTGCGTTCGTCGGTGGAGGATTTCGGCAACCACAACATCCGCGAGATCTGGTCGCCGGCTTACAGCTCCAAGACCAAGCAGTTCCCGGTGGCCGTGGCCAACCGCCTGCTGGAAGATTCGCAGGACGCCAAGATGGGCGGCTGGGTAAAGCAGGACACCACCGCCATGTTCGTGGTGAAGATCGACGCCGATGCCACTGCCGACCAGCTCAGCGACGCCATCGATGCGGCCATCCGCACCGCCGACGCGATGGAGCTCGAACTGACCAAAAAGGACGAGTTCTGAGTTGAACGCCACGCCGGACCCGCGCTGGGCACCGCACGCCACCGTCGCCACGGTGGTGATCGACGGCGGCCGCGTGCTGCTGGTCGAGGAGACCATCGACGGCCGCCAGGTGCTGAACCAGCCGGCCGGCCATCTCGAGCCGGGCGAAAGCCTGGCCGAGGCGGCCCTGCGCGAGACCCGCGAGGAAACCGGCTGGACCGTGCAGCTGACCCATTTCATCGGCTGCTACCAGTGGACCGCCGACGACGGCACCGCCTTCCTGCGCTTCTGCTACGCGGCGCGCCCGGTCTCGCACGATCCGGCGCAGCCGCTGGACACCGGCATCGATCGCGCGCTGTGGCTGACCCCGGCCGAACTGCAGGCTGCCGGCGAGCGCCAGCGTAGCCCGCTGGTCTGGCAGGTGGTGGCTGATTTCCTGGGTGGCCAGCGCCATCCGCTTTCACTGGTCCGGGAGGTCGCATGAGCACTCCGCGCGTGATGGTGGGCGTCTCCGGTGGCGTCGATTCCTCGGTCGCCGCCTGGCGGCTGGTGCAGCAGGGCGAGGCCGTGGCCGGCCTGTTCATGCAGAACTGGGCCGACGACGGCAGCGGCGATTGCCGCGCCGAGGACGACCGCCGCGATGCGGTGGCCGTGTGCGGCCTGCTCGGCATCCCGTTCCACTTCCGCGATTTCTCCAGCGAGTACTGGCAGGGCGTATTCGAGCATTTCCTGGCCGAGTACGCGGCCGGCCGCACCCCGAACCCGGACGTGCTGTGCAACCGCGAAGTGAAGTTCAAGCACTTCCTGGATGCCGCCCGCGAGCTGGGCGCCGAGCGCATCGCCACCGGCCACTACGCGCGGGTGACCCAGCGCGGCCACCAGTGGCTGCTGCTGCGTGGTGCCGACCGCTCCAAGGACCAGAGCTACTTCCTGCACCAGTTGGGTCAGGAGCAGCTGGCGGCCACCCTGTTCCCGATCGGCGACCTGGAAAAGACCGACCTGCGCCGGATCGCGCGTGACGTCAGCCTGCCGACCCACGCCAAGAAGGACTCCACCGGCATCTGCTTCATCGGTGAGCGCGACTTCCGCGAGTTCCTCGGCCGTTACCTGCCGGCCAAACCGGGCCAGATCCTCGACCCGGCCGACGGCAGCGTGATTGCTGAGCATCCGGGCGTGTTCTATTTCACCCTGGGCCAGCGCGAGGGCCTGAACATCGGCGGCGTGCGTGGCCGCCCTGCGGCGCCGTGGTACGTGGTCGGCAAGGATGTGGCCAGCAACGTGCTGTACGTCGACCAGGACCGCGACAGCAAGTGGATGCTGTCCGACCGCCTGCGCTCGGAGACCGCGCACTGGATTGCCGGCGCACCGCCGGCACGGCGCTTCGAGTGCACCGCGCAGACCCGCTACCGCCAGCCTGACGAGCCGTGTACGGTCGAGGTGCTGGACGATGGCAGCGTGCTGGTCACCTTTGCGCGCCCGCAGCGCGCCGTTACTCCCGGTCAATCACTGGTGCTGTATGACGGTGATGTGTGCCTGGGTGGCGCGGTGATCGCCGCCACCGATGCGCCGCTGGAACAGCGCCTGCGCACCACCCCTTCCCCTTTTGAGGTAATCGCTGCATGAGTTTCACTGTCGACGACCGCGTCCTGGCTTTGGCCGGCATTGCCCAGGCCCTGCAGCAGGTACGCCGCATCGCCGATACCGGCCATTCCGACGCCGCTGCCGTGCGCACCGCCGTGGACAGTGTGTTCCGCGTCGACGCGTCTTCGCCGCAGGAGGTGTTCGGTGACCGCCATGCATTGAAGGCTGGGCTGCGCCTGCTGCACAACTACTTCCGCAGCCAGGGCCAGGACCCGATCCTGCCCAAGCTGGCCCTGTCGGTGCTGCAGCTGGAGCGCCGCTTCGTGCAGGACGGCGCCACCGTGAACAAGGTCGCCTCGGGCATCGAACGCGCCCAGCGCCAGGCCCTTGAGCTCGGCGACAGCGGCCACCCGGACGTGCTGGCCAACCTGGGTGGCCTTTACGCCGACACCATCAGCCACCTTAAGCCGCGGGTGATGGTGCAGGGCAACCCGCATTACCTGGGCCAGGCCGGCGTGGTCGCCGAGATCCGCGCCCTGCTGCTGGCCGCGGTGCGTTCGGCGGTGCTGTGGCGCCAGCTGGGCGGCAGCTACTGGGACTTCCTGTTCAGCCGCAAGGCGATGATCGAGGCCGTGGACCGGCAGCTGGCCTAAGCCCGATGGGGTCAGAGCCCTTTTCCATGGAAAAGGGATCCGACCCCGCCTGCCGCCAACCCGGGGTCGGATCCCTGTCCGGCACGGAAAGGGCCCTGCCCCCGAACAGGCCGGCAGCGCCGGAAAACCGGCGCATTCAGAATGCACTTCGAGGCACATCGACGTTAAAGAGAAAGGGGGTACGGCCGATACATCCTCCGTGCACCTCCCGAGAACGTCCATGTACTCACGCATTTTCATCCGTCTGGCCGCC
The DNA here is from genome assembly GCF_029842145.1 of Stenotrophomonas sp. GD03794. Classification (NCBI taxonomy): domain Bacteria; kingdom Pseudomonadati; phylum Pseudomonadota; class Gammaproteobacteria; order Lysobacterales; family Lysobacteraceae; genus Stenotrophomonas; species Stenotrophomonas sp. GD03794. The sequence goes on along the minus strand of NZ_JAOCFV010000005.1, from coordinate 68,916 downwards.
CCCCTGGCTCTGACCCTGCTGCTCCCCTTCGCCATCGGTTTCGAATGGCCGGCCGCCCTGCGCTGGGCGATCCTGACCACGATGACGCTGAGCTGGCTTGGCTTTGCGTGGTGGACCACCCGCGCCCAGGCGCACCGTTCCCCGGAACATGCCCGCGTCCTGCGTGAGCAGGACCAGCTGCTGACCGAACTGCGCAACTTCGTCGGCAACGAGATCGACGGTTCGCGTGGCGAAGTGGAACGCGCCCGCGACCTGATCCGCCAGGCGGTCTCCAGCCTGGGCGGCAGCTTCGATGCCATGAACCGCAAGTCGCGCCAGCAGAGCCAGGCCCTGTCGCGCATCGTCGATCGCGCCGGTGATGAAGGCAATGCCGGCCTCGACGTTGCCCGTTTCGCCCAGCACGCCAGCCACCGCATGGAACAGCTGGTAGAAGCACTGGAACAGGTGAGCGGCCAGAGCAGCACCACCGTGCAGCACATCGACCAGATGGCGCAGCACCTGGATGGCATCTTCGCGCTGCTGGAAGACGTCAAGTCGATCGCCGACCAGACCAACCTGCTGGCACTCAACGCTGCCATCGAAGCCGCGCGTGCCGGTGAAGCCGGTCGAGGCTTCGCGGTGGTGGCCGACGAAGTGCGCAACCTGTCCGAGCGCTCGACCACGTTCAACGAGCAGATCCGCAAGCTGGCGCACAGCTCCAAGGACGCCATCGCCAAGGTGCGCGAGACGGTCTCGCACATGGCCTCGCGTGACATGGACCGCTCCCGCGAAGCGCGTCAGGAAGCGGCGGCCATGCTCGACAACGTCGCGCAGATCAATGCCTCGCTGGGCGATGGCATGCGCGAAGTGTCCGAGTGCGCCCGTTCGATCGATGGCAGCGTGGCCGAGGCCGTACGCGCCCTGCAGTTCGAAGACATCGCCACCCAGGCGCTGGGCGGCGTGCACACCCACCTGGACCGCCTGACTGCGATCAACCGTGAAGCGGTTGCCCTGCAGGAGCTGCTGCACCGCAATGGCGGCGTGTTCGACGAAGAGATCGCCACCGCACTGCAGCGCACCGGCAGCCGCCTGCGCGAACTGCGCAGCGAATGGGAACGCCCGCCGCACAAGCCGGTTGCCCAGCAGAGCATGGGCGCTGGTACCGTCGAGCTGTTCTGATCCTGATGTCCGCTGCCGCCGCCGGCAGCCCGCAAGGCCCCGGTCATACCGGGGCCTTTGCCTGTGACCCGCCGTTGGATGCATCCTGTACACGCACCATGACCCTGATCCGCGCCCTGCCCTCCCTCACCGACACCGAGCGCCCGCGCAACGCGAGCGTGCGTGAGCAGCTGCAACAGCTGGAAGAGGTGGCACGTGAGGAGATCCGCGAACTGCAGCAGCTGGCCGATGCGCGGCCTGGCCCGTCTCGCGCGGATGAGGCGCTGCTGGGACTGGCGTGGGACCTGGGGCTGGATGGGGAAGCGCTGAAACGATAACGGCGCGATGACACAACCTTCGAACAGGCAAACATGATCGACCCCGTGGCCCCGGACGTCCTGCGTGCCTCCCTGCGACGAGCACTTCTGGGCCAGACCCCGGCACAGCTGCTCCAGGCGTCGATCGAGGCAGACGCCGGCATGCAACTTGTCCGGGTACGCTTCGAGTTCGAAGGCCAGCCGTCGGAAGAAGCATGGGAATCCTGCTCATGCGCAGCGACGGAAGTGATTTCCGACTTTCCGGCGCCCTGGACGATCGACGAGGCCTATCTGGCCCGCTCCCTTGCTACTGGACTGTTCCCGCTTGCCTGGGTGGCCTACCTGCGCCCAGGCAACTGACGTTTCGGCTATCCAGGTTCCGACAACTGCCGATCCAGCCCACGCCTGGATGAGGCGCCCGGCATGGCATGATCCACCGATCCCGTTCATGGAAGACCGATGGCCATCGCCCTGATCGCAGTGCTCCTGATCGAGACCCTCCTTCTGATGGCTTGGGTGGCCGGCTATTTCAGTTGGGGCATCACCCTGTTCAACGAACGCATCGCGGCGTCACCGGCCATGCAGGCCCGGCTCTCGCTCGGCAGCCTGGAACGTGACCTGCCGCAAGACAAATGGCAGCACCTGGCCTTCCATGCACTGCCGGACGGCAGCATGGCGTTCCGCGAGAGCTTTGCGCCGAGCTTCAGCCTGCGCTACTTCCCGGTGATGCGTGGACGCATCGTACTCAACGCGCGACGGCACGAAGTGCGGGTGATCGGCCTGTGCAGCTGGTTCGTGGCGATCCTCTCACTGCTGCTGTTGCCACTGGTGGCGATGCGCCCGATAGCGGCACCGATGCTGCTGGTGCTGCCGCTGTTCCTGGCCAGCTATCTGGTGCAGAAGCGCCGCTATGCGGCCATCGTCGAACTGCTGCGGATGCAGTTGAGAGCGGAGTTTCCGGGGCAGATCCACGCCATGCGTGGATGATCGCGAGCACCGGCATTCGTGTCGACCAAGGTCGACACCTGCCAGAGCGGTGCGTCGGCGTGCGGCGATCCCACCGGGCAAAGCCCGGCGCCACCCTCAGCGTGCCAGCACGACCTCGCTGGCAGCATCTGTGCGCCCGGGTGCCGGGTGCTGCTGCCGCAGCCACTGCGCCAGGTCGCGCGGGCTGAGCGGGCGCGAGTATAGATAGCCCTGGATCTCGTCGCAGCCCTGGCGGCGCAGCATGTCTTCCTCCTGGTGCGTTTCCACGCCCTCGGCCACCACCTTCATGCCCAGTGCGTGACCCAGGTGCACGATGGCCTGGGTCACCTCGGCCGTGCCCGAGTCGTGCAGCATGCCCTGCACGAAACTGCGGTCGATCTTCAGGCGCCCCACCGGGAAACGGTTGAGGTAGTTCAGATTGGAGAAGCCGGTACCAAAGTCATCCACCGCCAGTGGCACACCGTGCCGTTCCAGCACGTCGAAGCAATGCCGCAGGATGTCGGTGTCACGGATCAACGCCGACTCGGTCAGTTCCAGCTCCAGCCGCTGCGGCGGCCAGCCGTGGGCATGGCAGATCTCGATCACGCGTTCGGCGAAACCGCGGTCGCGCAGCTGCACCGCCGACACATTGACCGCGATGCGGTCGAAACACAGGCCGGCCCGGTCCCAGGCGATTGCCTGGCGGCAGGCTTCGTTCAGCACCCAGTCGCCGATGCGCACGATCTCGCCGCACTTCTCCGCAATCGGAATGAACTCGGCCGGGCTGCAGTAGCCGATACCGGGCCGGTGCCAGCGCAGTAAAGCCTCGATTGCTGGCGGCTCACCGTGGTGGGCGTGCAGCAGCGGCTGGTACGCCAGGCTGAACTCTTCGCGCTCGATCGCCCCGTGCAGGGCGTGCTCCAGTTCGAGCTTGCGCTGGATTCGCGCCAGCGCGTCCTGACTGTAGTACTGGTAAGTATTGCGGCCGGCTTCCTTGGCTGCATACATCGCGGCGTCGGCGGCACGCAGCAGCGAATCGAAGTCGGTCTGGGCATCGCCCAGCATCGCGATGCCGACGCTGGCGCCGACCTTCAAGGTGGTTTCGCCGCGGCGCAGCGGCTCGGCCAGCGAAGCGATCAGCTTGCGCGCGACGTGACCCGCGTCTTCCGGCTCGGCCAGGTCGCGCAGCACGACGATGAATTCGTCGCCACTGAAGCGGCCGAACAGGTCGTTGTTGCGCAGGTTCTGGTGCAGGCGGGTAGCAGCGGCCTTCAGCAGCGCATCGCCGGTGGCGTGGCCGAAGCTGTCGTTGATGGTCTTGAAGCCGTCCAGGTCGATGAACAACATCGCCAGCGAGGTGCCGCGGTCGCGCGCTTCCTCGATGGCTTCGGCGGTCTGTTCGCCGAGCAGCACACGATTGGGCAGGCCGGTCAGCAGGTCATAGTGGGCCAGCAACTCGATGCGCTCGTTGGCCTCGCGCTCGCGGGTGATGTCACGGAACAGCACCACGAAGCGCGGCGGCAGGCCATCGCGACGGTCCAGCTCGATCAGCACCTGCACCCATACGCGCAGGCCGGACTGGCGATAGAAGCACAGGTCCAGCTGCTCGGGCAGTCCACCCGCAGCAATCCGGCCCAGCGCCGCCTCGAAGGCACTGCGCGAATCCTCGGTATACAGCGCCATCGCCTGATCGAGGGTGATCGGCTCCTTGCGCAGGCCATGGATGCGGTAGCACTCCTCGGTCCACTGCATGTGCCGGGTCTGCACCTCGATCTCGCAGCCACCGATGCGGCCCAGCGCGGACACGCGATTGAGCAGCTCGGTGCGCCAGCGGATCAACGCGTCGGTCTGGTGCTGCTCGGTGATGTTCTGCACCTGGCCGAGCAGGCGCTTGGGCTGGCCGTCCATGTCCAGCAGCGGCTGGATCCACAGCCGCAGATGCTGTGACGGCTCATTGCCGCGGGTCAGCTCCAGCTCGAGGTTGGCGGCGCGGCCATCGCGCCACAATCGCCGCCACGCCGCCCGCAACGCGCCGCGCGAACGCGGGTGCAGCTGCTTCAGCCAGCGCCGCTGGCCGGGTACGGCCCCCTGCTCCAGCGCCAGCAGCGAACGCAGCTCCGGCGACCACCAGAAATGGCCAGTGCCGGGGTCGAACGACCAGCTGCCCATGCTGGCGATGCGCTGTGCCTCGCTCAGGTGCAGCTGCTGCTCCTGTAGCAGCGATTCGAGCTGCTTCTGCTGCTCGATATCGGTATGCGTGCCGACCATCCGCAGCGGCTGGCCGTCGGCGGTGCGCGCGACCACGCGGCCCCGGTCCAGCACCCAGCGCCACTGGCCATCGGCCTGGCGGAAGCGGAACTGCGCGCTGTACTGCTCGCTCTGCCCGCGCAGATGCTGGTCCAGCGCGGCACGCACCTGGGCGATGTCCTCGCTGTGCACACGCGCCAGCATCGCGGTGGCGGTTTCATCACCCAGTGCTGGCGTGCGCGCCACACGGTCGCTGGGAATATCCCAGTCCCACAGGCTGTGGCCGGCGCTGTCGAGCGCCAGCTCCCAGCGGCCACCGCCATCAACCGGCACCGGTTCGGGAATGCTCAGGGTGAAGGCCAGCAGGTTGCCGGCACCGTCATGCACGGCACGCAGGTGGCCGTCGTAATGTCCACGCGGGCCACCCGGCAGCGTGCAGGCCACGATGCCGCCATCGGCGGCCATCAGGCGTAGATCTTCCAGCATCGGCGCATAGGCAGCCACGGTGGCCGGCAGGCCATGCTCGCGCGCAGCCGGATTGGCCGCCAGCGGGCGGCCCGTACGGTCGACGATGACCAGCGCCGACGCAAGCGGGTGCTGCAGCAGGCTGGCGATGATCCCTTGGTCCACGCGATCTTGCTCCGGATGACACGCCCGTCAGCGGGGCACGCAGTGGTTAACGGCGCCTGCGGCGGATAATTGAGTGGCCAGGGCACACCCGCGCGGTAAGATGGCCGGCGCCCCTTTCATCCAGCCCGTCCATGCCCGCAGAACCCACCGGCAGCGCCCCAGTTTCCGACCCGCGGATGGCGCAGTCGCTGAGCCGCGACCGGCGCCGGGTGGTGCTGAGCTATCTGGTGATGGCGCTGGCCTGGATGATCGCGACCGACGGCGCCGTACAGGCGCTGGTACCCGACCCGCAGCAGGCCGCATTGTGGCAGGGCCTGAAGGGCGCGTTCTTCGCCGTGGCCAGCGCCGGCCTGCTGTACCTGCTGCTGCGCCCGCTGGCCGAGCACGTGCTGCATACCCATGCCCGCCAGCAAGCCTCCGAACTGCGCCTGCGGCAGATGTTCGAGGGCAATCCCGGCCCGATCCTGGTCTACGACCTGGACACACTGGCGATCCTCGACGCGAACCCGGCCGCCTGCAGCGCATTTGGCTGGGAGCGTGACGAACTGCTGGAGCAGACCATCGACGCGCTGTGGCCACCGGGCCAGGACCAGGCGCTGCAGACCAAGCTGGAAGCGATCCGGGAGGCGCCGGAAGAGCTGTGCATCCTGCGCACCCAGCTGCAGCTGCGCGACGGCAGCCTGCGGCAGATGGAGCTGCGCTCCAATGCCATCAGCTACGACGGCCACAACGCCCGCCTGCTGATCGCCATCGACCGCACCGCCGAGGACCTGGCGCAGCTGCGCCGTGACCAGGCGCTGGCACGGGTCGAGGAGGCACATGAGCTGGCCCGCATCGGCGCCTGGGAACTGGACCCGTCCACCGGGCTCGGCCGCTATTCCAACCAGGTCTATCGGCTGCTCGGCCGACGCCCCCCCGAAGCCCGCCGCTGGCATCGCTTCGACGAACTGCTGGTGCCGGCCGACCCGGCGACCGCAACCCAGACCGAGCAGTTGTTGGCCGAGCTCTGCTCCGGCGAGCCGGTGCAGGTGGACGTGTTGTTGCCATTGCTGTCGATGGACGGTCGTGCACTGATGGTGCACCTGCGTGCCGCCAGTGGCATCGACGAAGCCGGCCGCAACCGCGTGCTCGGAACCCTGCAGGACGTGACCGAACGCGAGCAGTCACGGCGCCTGCTGCGTGAACGCGAGGAACAGTTCCGCGAACTGGTGCGGGTACTGCCCGACGGCGTGGTGATCCTCTCCGACGAGCACGTGCTGTATGCCAATGCCTGGGCCGCCGGCCTGTTCGGCTATGGCAGCCACACCCTGCTGGGTGAGCCGCTGTCGGCCCTGGTCGCGGTCGGCGACCTGGCCCGGGTCCGCAGTCAGCTGCGCGCCGGACAGCCGCATCTGGGGCCTGGCCACAGCAGCGTGGTGGCGATGCAGCGTGCCGACGGCCGCAGCTTCCATGCGGGGCTGGCGGTAGGCGAAGTGCGCTATGGCGGACGCGACTGCAAGCTGCTGATCGTGCGCGACCTCAGCGATTCCGAACGCATCCGCAGTGCGCTGGAGACCAGCAACCGCGAACTGCAGGCCATGGCCGGCCGCCTGTTCTCGCTGCAGGAAGACGAACGCCGCGCGATTTCGCGCGACCTGCACGACGACATCGGCCAGGCGATCACCGCAATCAAGCTGTCCGCCCATGCTGCGCAGGACGAGCATGATCCACAGCGCCGCGCCGAGGATCTGGCGCAGATCGTCAGCCTGGCCGACACCACCGTGGCCAAGCTGCGCGACATCTCCACGCTGCTGCGCCCGCCGCAGCTGGATGCCCTGGGCCTGGAGGCTGCACTGAGCTGGCAGGCACGGGTGCTGTTCCGTTCCTCGCCGGTGGAACTGCTGGCCGAGATCGAACCGCTGCCACAACGTCCTGACAACAGCATCGAGCAGGCCTGCTTCCGCATCGCGCAGGAGAGCCTGACCAATGCCCTGCGCCATGCCCGCGCCAGCCAGGTCCTGCTGCAGCTGCGCGATGTCGGCCAGCGCGGCCTGCACCTGCAGATCCGTGATGATGGCGAGGGCTTCGACCCGGACGGTCCGCGCGGCCTCGGCCTGATCGTGATGCGCGAGCGCGCGCAGAGCGTCGGTGGCCACGTGCGGATCGAGTCCGCGCACGGTGAAGGCACCCTGATCGACGTCCATCTCCCCTACCAGGCGGCCAGCATGGCCGCCGTTGAGTCACCGGACTACTGAGCCTATGTGGAATCCCAACCTGCCCCCGGTCAGCATCGACGATGCGCCCGACCGCCTCGGCGCCGGCAACCCCGAGCTGCAGGCGATGGTCGCCGAAGCGGCCTCGGGCGGCACCGCACTGATGCTGATGCACGTGGACATCGACCACTTCGCCTCGGTCAACGAGAACATGAGTGCCGAGGTGGGTGACCAGGCGCTGGTGCTGGTGGCGCAGCGGCTGCAGTCCTACCTGCGCGGGCGCGGCAAGCTGTGGCGCCATGGCAGTGACGAATTCCTGATCGCGGTGCCCCGCACTGCCGACGTGCCGCTGCCGGAGGACTTCGCCGAGGAGATCCGCCAGCAGATGGAACTGCCACTGTCGGTACTGCCGTACACGCTGTTCATGACCGGCAAGCTCGGCGTCAGCCTGTGCCCGGACCATGCCAGCAGCACCTCGCGCCTGCTCGATCACGCCGAGGACGCGCTGTACCAGGCCGCGCGCGAAGGCGGCAACGCGGTGCGCATCCACGCGGTGGATACCCCGCCCAGCGCGCACAGCGAGAGCATCATCGCGCGGCAGATCGTCGATGCCATTCCCAATGGCGAACTGAAACTGCGCTACCAGCCGCTGGTCAGCGCCCGCGACGGTCATGTGGTGGGCATGGAAGCGCTGCTGCGCTGGCAATCGCCCACGCTGGGCATGCTGGTACCCGAACGCTTCATGCGCACCGCCGAACGGCTGGGCATCATCGTGCAGATCGGCACCTGGGTGCTGGAAGGAGCGTTGAAGCAGGCCCGCCTGTGGCGCGACCAGGGCTTCGACGACTTCACCATTGCGGTGAACGTCTCCACCCTGCAGCTGCTGCGGCCGAACTTCTTCGCCGAAGTGATGGGCCTGATCCAGGCCGCCGGCGTGCCGGCACAGATGCTGACGCTGGAGATCAACGAAAGCGCGCTGACCAACAACGTCAACTTCGTGCACGAGACGCTGGCCAATCTGCGCAACGAAGGCATCAGCCTGAGCCTGGACAATTTCGGCACCGGTGATTCCAGCCTCAGTGCGCTGGTGCGCTACCCGGTGGACAAGCTCAAGATCGACCGCAGCTTCATCAAGAGTGCGCCGGCCGGCAACCGCGAGGCGGCCATCGCCCGCGCGATCATCGCCATGGGCCACCAGCTGGGCATGACCGTGATCGCCAACGGCGTGGAATCACAGGCCCAGCTGGGTTTCCTGCGCCGCAATGACTGCGATGTATTCCAGGGTTATCTGTTCGGCGAACCGATGTCGGCCGATGCCGCCGGCATGACCCTGCGCCGCCGCTACCTGCGCCCGGAGGCGTTCGCCGAGACCCGCCCGGATCGCACGCTGCTGCTGCTGGACGACGAAGAGAACGTGCTGCGTTCGCTGGTGCGCCTGTTCCGCCGCGACGGCTACCGCATCCTGGCGGCCGGCAACGTGCGCGATGCGTTCGACCTGCTGGCAATCAATGACGTGCAGGTGATCCTGTCCGACCAGCGCATGAGCGACATGAGCGGCACCGAGTTCCTGGGCCGGGTGAAGATGCTGTACCCGGATACGATCCGGCTGGTGCTGTCGGGTTACACCGATCTGAACACGGTCACCGATGCGATCAACCGCGGCGCGATCTACCGTTTCCTGACCAAGCCGTGGAACGACGACGAGCTGCGCAAGCACATCCACCAGGCGTTCCGCACCTACGAGGAACAGCGCCGCAGCAACGCCGGGCCGGCGCCTGCCGAGAGCGGAGATGGCGGCGAGGATCGCCCGCTGCGGTAACGATCCCCTCTGGTAGAGCCGGCCGCTGGCCGGCTGCTCTGGATGTCGGGTTCAATGAGGTTGCCGGCCAGCGGCCGGCACTACCACAGGCGGTCAGCGCGGCTGCTTCACCGGCAGCACCACGCGGAAGCGCGAGCCCACGCCCGGGGTGCTGTCCAGGTCGATGCGGCCGTGGTGCTTGTTGATGATGCTGTAGGAAATCGACAGGCCCAGGCCGGTGCCGCTGCCGACCGGCTTGGTGGTGAAGAACGGATCGAAGATGCGCTGGCGCAGTTCCGGCGAGATGCCGCCGCCAGTGTCTTCAAATTCGACCCATACATGGTCACCCTCAACACCGGTACGCACGGTGATGGTGCCGCGCTCGGCGATGGCATGGCCGGCGTTGAGCAGCAGGTTCATGTAGACCTGGTTCAACTCCGACGGCAGGCATTCCACCAGCGGCAGCTGGCCGAACTCGCGTACCAGGGTGACCTTGTACTTCAGTTCGTTCCAGATGATGTTGATGGTCGATTCCAGGCCCGCGTGCAGGTCGACCAGCTTCCATGACTCGTCGCGGCCGGAATACGAGAAATCCTTCAGATCACGCACGATGCGCGTCACCCGCTCGATGCCTTCGCGCGACTCGGCCATCAGCTGCGGCAGGTCGCGGCTGATGAAATCGATGTCCAGGCGGTCACGGATATCGTCGATTTCCGGGATCAGCGCCTTCGGGTCGGGCGCTCGCAACGCGCGTTCATAGGCTTCGATCACGGTGAACAGGCTGCGCAGGTACTCCTGCAGGCTGCCCAGGTTGGAGTGCACGTAGCCGATCGGGTTGTTGATCTCGTGTGCTACGCCGGCGGCGAGCTGGCCGATCGAGGCCATCTTCTCCGACTGCAGCAGCTTTTCCTGGGTGCCGTTGAGGCGCAGGTAGGCCTGGCGCAGCTCTGCATGGCGCTGCTGCAGTTCGCGCTCGTAGTCCTCCTGCCCTTCGATGTGGCGGAACAGCGCCAGGAAGTGCCCTTGGCCGACCGGGCCGTGGTGGTAGAGGTGCGCGATGACCACGCCCTCGCCCAGCGGCAGGCTGCCGTTCCAGTGGCCGTGCTGGCGCGCCTGCTCCAGCGCATCGGGCGGCAGCAGTTCACGCAGGCGCTGCGGCGGCGGCAATGCGCTATCTTCTCCGCTGGCGAGCAGGTTCTGCGCGGCCGGATTGGCCAGCGCCACCTGCCCGTCTTCAGTGAACAGCAGCAAGCCTTCGCGCAGGCGCTCAAGCAACGCCTGCAGCACCGGCTGCGGCGGAAGGGGGGCGGTAACCAGGGCGTTGGCAGCGGACACGGCGACTCGGGGCATTCGAACAGGCGCCCAATATACGCGGTCACGCAGCGGGCTTCAGCCCGCGGGAATGGGTTGTGCGACCGCCGTCGCGTCAGGCGACGGCGAGTGGGCGGCGCGCAGTGACCGTGTGTGACTGGCCCTTGGCGTCGTACGCCGAGGCGTCCTCGGTGCGGCCCAGCTGGCGCAGCGCCCAGTTGACCTCGCGGCGGCGGCGCGACAGCAGCACACCATTGGCACGGTTGCGTTCAGCCAGTTCCTGCAGCTGTTCGCCTTCCCCGACCGGCGGCGCGCCTTCCAGCGCACGCAACGCCTCCAGCTTGGCCCCGGTGGCCCGGATCAGGGCGTGCACGTCGTGCTCGACCAGGGCCTGGCGTTCGACGTCCAGGGCCTGGGCAAGGCGCTGCAGCGGCTCGCTCATCGCCGCGGTCATCCGTGCAGCTGCTGGTCCAGCTCGAGCATGCGCGATGCGATCGCGTCCGGATTGATCTTGTAGGTGCCGTTCTGCAGTGACTCGCGCACGGCGGCCACGCGCTGGGCGTCGATCGCCGGGGCGGTGGTCAGCTCACGCTCGATGGCCTGCAGATTGGTGGCCTCGCCGGTCAGGCGCAGGCTGTCGGCCGCTTCGACCGGGCGCGCCGCCGCATCGGTGCTGACGCCGGGCTTGTTGGCCGGGGTCGTCACGCTGCGCAGTGCCTGGGGGACCTGCAGGTTGCCGTCGATTTTCTGGCTCATGGGGTGTCCTGGAGTTGCCGTTCACAAGGGATAACGGCCTCAGGGCCGTGATCTTTAGGGATATTTTGCGGTAATTCAACGCGCCACGATTACGTCACCCGCGGCATCGACCGTGCCCTGCACGATCCGCCGCGAGGACAGGTTCTCGACCGAGACCCGCTCATTCTCACCGGCATCACCCATCGCGCGGCCGGCAATACGGACCTCGACCGAGCCACGACGCGAGACCAGGGCCACATTGTCTCCTCGCCTGATGAGACGCTGCACCACCAGATCATTGCTCGACAGCAGGGCTCCGGCCTGCAACGGACGGCGGGCGATGCGGCCGATCGCCGCATTGGGATCGGCCAGCACCGAACCGGCAATCCGGGCGGCGTCACGCTGGGCAGTGGTGATATCGGCGGCGGAGATGGTTTCTCCAGTGCCGATTCCACGGTTGAGCACCAGCACGGTCTGGTTGCGCCGCACCTTCACTGGCACGAACAGTCGCCAGCCGCCGGCATCGGGGCAGCTGACCTCCACCGTGGTGTTGGCGGTGGGCTGCACCTGCAGCGCCCCCCCACACTTCGGCAGGCGAAGCGCATCGGCCACCTGGGCCTCGCCTTCACTGCCGGCCGGCAGCGTCGACAACGCCGCGGCACGGATGCTGGCCACCGGCTGCCAGTCGGCGGCGGACGCGCACGGCGAGGCCAGCGCCAGCGCGATGGCGAACAGAGATGTGACCCGGCGCATGGCGCCTCCTGTCGAAGGGATCTGGCCCAGGTGCGTGCAAGGGGTGTGCCAGAGCACCGCCCTTGTAGAGTCGAGCCGTGCTCGACTGCTTTTCTCCGTACAGCCAGTCGAGCACGGCTCGACTCTACAAAAGCGCTCAAGTTCGGCGCCCAACACGCCGATACAGCAGCCATGTCCCATGACCTGCTCAACCGGATCGACCAGCGGACCCGTCTGGCCGGCCACAACCGCCTGGCGCTGCTGCTGTTCCGTCTCGGCGGACGTCAGCTTTTTGGCGTCAATGTCTTCAAGGTGCAGGAAGTCCTGCGGCGCCCGGAGCTGTTCCAGGTACCCGGGCTGCCCAGCCAGTTCTCCGGCGTTGCGGACGTCCGCGGCCGCTCGGTACCGGTGCTGGACCTGGGCCTGGCGATCGGCCACCCCGAGCGTGAGCCCGATGCGGACACCTCGCCCGGCTACCTGGTCGTCACCGAGTTCAACCGTTCGATCCAGGGCTTCCTGGTCAGCGGCGTGGAGCGGATCGTCAACATCGCGGTGGAAGACATCCACCCGCCGCCGGAACTGGGCGCCGAATCCAGCTACCTGACCGCAGTCACCCGCTTCCAGGGCGAGCTGATCCAGGTGATCGACGTTGAAAGCGTGCTGGCCGACATCGCCCAGGTGCGTGGCGAGGCGGTATTGGACCCGACACTGGCAATGCCGGCCGACGGCCCGCAGCTGCAGGTGCTGGTGGTGGACGACTCGCGCGTGGCCCGCCAGCAGATCCGCAGCGTGCTGGACCAGCTGGGGGTGGGCGCCACCCTGCTCTCCGACGGCAGGCAGGCGCTGGACCACCTGCTGCAGATCCATGCCTCGGGCGAGAACCCGGCCGAACGCTACGCCATGGTCATCTCGGACATCGAGATGCCGGCCATGGACGGCTATACGCTGACGACGGAAATCCGGCGCCACCCGGGCCTGGCCGGCCTGTACGTCCTGCTGCATACCTCGCTGTCGGGCGTCTTCAACAATGCGATGGTCGAGCGCGTCGGTGCCAACGCCTTCGTCGCCAAGTACTCGCCGCACGAGCTGGCCGACTTCGTGCTGGACCGCCTGCGCAAGGTGGCGATGGCGGCGTAAGGCCGGCCGCGGGGTCGGATCCCGGAACGGGCTCCGACCCCGCATCGCAACGCGTCGACCACGGGGTCAGAGCCCCTGCGGGGATCTGACCCCACGCCTTTGGCACACCCCTTGCAGCTTCCTGGGCAACGTTCCCGTGGGAGTGCACCGTGCGCAACCTGATTACCGACTACCTGGGCGTCCATGCCCAGGCCATGCCGTTGCGCGAACAGCGGATGAAGCTGATCGCCAGCAACCTCGGCAATGCCGACACTCCCGGCTACAAGGCCCAGGACCTGGACTTCGATGCCGCCCTGCGCCACGCCCAGGGGCAGGATGCCAATGGCCTGATGGCCACCACCCACGAGCAGCACTACGAAATCAGTAGTGGCCTGAATCCGTTCCAGATCGCGCGCGAAGGCGTGCAGCCCAGCCTGGACGGCAACACCGTCGATCCCGATGCCGAGCGTGCCGCCTATGGCCGTGCCGCGCTCGAGTACCGCGCCTCGCTCAGCTTCGTCGAGAGCAAGGTGCGTTCCATGCTGACCGCGATCACGGGGCAATAAGCCATGAGCAACCTGCCGATCTTCGATATCGCCGGCTCCGCGCTGCAGGCGCAGTCGGTGCGCATGAGCACCATCGCCTCCAACCTCTCCAACGCCGACACCGTCGCCGGTTCCGCCGATGCCGTGTACAAGCCGCTGGAGCCGATCTTCCAGGCCGTGACCAGCAAGAACGATCCGAACATCACGTCGGTGAAGGTCAAGGAGATCACCCAGAGCGAGGCAGCGCCGATCAAGCGCTACGAGCCCGGCCATCCGCTGGCCGACGCCGATGGCTACATCTACCAGCCCGACGTCGATCCAGTGGCACAGATGGTCAACCTGATCTCGACCTCGCGCAATTACCAGGCCGGCGTGGAAATGCTGACCACCGCCAAGGAACTGGCCCTGGCCACCCTGACCATGGGCCGCTGAGGCCCGCAGCACCGGATACCGCCATGACCACCGCCGTCAACAACCAGACCAGCCAGGACGTCTATTCCGCGCTGGGCCTGAACGCCCCGAACAGCAACGCCACCAAGAAGAAGAACACGCTGGACCAGGCCGACTTCCTGCGCCTGATGACCGAGCAGCTGCAGCACCAGGATCCGCTGAAGCCGATGGACAACACGCAGATGGTCGCGCAGATGGCGCAGATGTCCACCGTGCAGGGCATCACCGATCTGAACAAGACGGTGAAGGGCTTCCAGGAGTCGATGGCCAGCGACCAGGTGCTGCGTGGTGCTGCGCTGGTCGGCCACCAGGTACTGGTGCCATCGGAAAAGCTGGTGCTGGAAAAGGAAGGCAGCGTCGAGGGCACGGTGGCCGCACCGTCGGCCGGCATCATCACCGTGGACATCACCGATGCCAACGGCGCCAAGGTCACCTCGCTGAGCGTTGAAGCCAAGGCCGCCGGCGAAACCGCCTTCAAGTGGGACGGCAAGGACGCCAACGGCAAGCGGATGGAACCGGGCAAGTACTCGGTTGTCGCCAACCACGTCGACACCACCGGCAAGAGCACCAAGCTGTCCACCTACGTGCAGGCCCCGGTGGAGAGCGTGACCGTCGGTTCCGACGGCCTGTACCTGAACCTCAAGGGCCTGGGCACGGCCCCGATCGACTACGTGCTCCGCGTCAGCTGAGCCGCACACCCCGTACTTACCAGGAGCATCCCATGGGCTTCAACGTCTCCCTGTCCGGCATCAATGCCGCCAATACCGACCTGAGCGTCACCGCCAACAACGTCGCCAACGTCAATACCGCCGGCTTCAAGCAATCACGCGCCGAGTTCGCTGACCTGTTCGCCTCCACCAGCTACGGCCTGTCGAAGAACCAGACCGGCTCGGGCGTGCGCGTTTCCAACGTGGCCCAACAGTTCATCCAGGGCCACAACGAGCAGACCGGCCGCAGCCTGGACATGGCGATCTCCGGTGAGGGCTTCTTCACCATGAACATGAACGGCTCGCGCGTGTACTCGCGTGCCGGCAACTTCCAGACCGATTCCGCCGGCTATGTGATCAACCCGCAGGGCGCGCGCCTGCAGGTGTTCGCGCCGAACGCCGATGGCACCAACTTCGATGCCGGCCGCCTGGTCGACCTGCAGCTGCTGACTACCGACAGCGCGCCGAAGCAGACCAGCGAAGTGAAGGTCGGTTTCACCCTGCCCGCCAACGCCAAGCAACCGACGGTCACCAATTTCGATCCGACCGACTCGAACAGCTACAACCACTCCAGCGGCGGCATCACCGTGTACGACTCGCTGGGCGTGAGCCACATCCAGGTCTCGTACTTCGTGAAGGGCGCCAACCCCAACGAGTGGACCGTGCGCAACTACGTGGATGGCCAGCCGGCCGGCGCACCGACCCCGGTGACGTTCGACAACAGCGGCAAGCTGACCAATCCTGCCAACGGCAAGGTCAGCCTCGGTACTTTCACCCCGACCACCGGCGCGGGCCAGCTGAACATGACGCTGGATATCAGCGGCTCGACCCAGTACGGCGAGAAGTTCGCGCTGCGCAACACCCAGCAGGACGGCTATGCCGCCGGCAAGCTCAACGAGATCACCGTGTCGGAAACCGGCGTGGTCTATGCCCGCTACTCCAACGGCGACGACAAGCCCCTCGGCCAGGTCGCACTGACCACGTTCAACAACACGCAGGGTCTGGAGCAGAAGGGCAACAACCTGTGGGTGGAGACGTTCGAGTCGGGCACCCCGCGCACCGGCATGCCGGACACCTCCAACCTCGGCAAGATCCAGGCCGGCTCGCTGGAAGCGTCCACCGTCGACCTCACCGAGCAGCTGGTCAACATGATCACCGCGCAGCGCAACTTCCAGGCCAACGCGCAGATGATCACCACGCAGGACCAGATCACCCAGACCGTCATCAACATCCGTTGATGACCTGCTGACCCCGTCACGGAACTCCCCGCATGGATAAAGCCCTTTACGTGGCGATGACCGGTGCCCGCGCCTCCCTGCAGGCGCAGGGCACGCTCAGCCACAACCTCGCCAATTCCGATACCCCCGGCTTCAAGGAAGCGCTGGCCAACACCGAAGCCTTCCCGATCCGTGGCCCGGGCTTTGCCTCGCGGGTGGATGCGCTGCATGTCGATGCCGGGTTCAACCGCACGCCCGGCTCGCAGCACATCACCGGCAAGCCGCTGGATCTTTCGCTGCAGACCGGCACCTGGCTGGCGGTACAGTCCAGCGACGGCAGCGAGGCGTACACCCGTGGCGCCGCGCTGTCGGTGACGCCGAACGGCCAGCTGGTGACCTCCAGTGGCCGCACGGTACTGGATGACAACAACAACCCGATCGCCATTCCGCCCTACCAGGCCATGGAGATCGGTGCCGACGGCACGATCTCGATCATTCCGCAGGGCGAAGGCCCGCAGACCATGGCGCAGATCGGCCGGATCAAGGTCGTGCAGGCGCCCGACGAGCGCCTGGAGCGCGGCCTCGATGGCCTCTTCCGCAACACCGATCCACGCCAGCCGTTCGCACCGGCGCAGGGCGCGGCCGTGCACAGCGGCCAGCTGGAAGGCAGCAACGTGGATGCCGCTGGCGCGCTGGTGCAGATGATCCAGCTGCAGCGCCAGTACGAAATGCAGGTGCAGGTGATCAAGCACGGCGACGAAAACGCGCGCAGCGCCAACAGCATGCTGCGCCTGGGCAGCTGACGGAATTCCGGCGCCGGTTGACGGCGGCGCTGGCACACCGCTTGCACACCCGCATACAAGGGCCGCACCACGCGGCCGGCTTCAGCAGACAGGACATCGAAGATGAACCAGGCATTGTGGATCGCGAAAACCGGACTGGATGCGCAGCAGATGCGCATGTCGGTGGTTTCCAACAACCTCGCCAACACCAACACCACCGGCTTCAAGCAGGACCGTGCCAGTTTTGAAGACCTGCTGTACCAGCAGGTGCGCCAGCCCGGCGGCTCCTCGTCGGCGCAGACGCAGCTGCCCACCGGCCTGCAGCTGGGTACCGGCGTGCGCGTGGTCGCCACCGCCAAGAACTTTGAACAGGGTGGCCAGCAGCAGACCGGCCGCGCCCTGGACGTGATGGTCAATGGCCGCGGCTTCTTCGAAGTTCAGATGCCTGATGGCAGCTCGGCCTACACCCGTGATGGCTCGTTCAAGATCAACCAGGACAGCGAGCTGGTCACCAACAGCGGCTACCCGGTGCAGCCAGGCATCCAGATTCCCGAAGGCGCGCAATCGGTAACCATCGGTACCGACGGCACCATCAGCGTGAAGATGGCCGACGGCGCCGCTTCGGTGGAAGTCGGCGCGCTGACCCTGACCGACTTCGTCAATCCGGCTGGCCTGCAGGCCCGTGGCGAGAATCTGTTCCTCGAGACCACTGCGTCCGGCCCGGCACAGAACGGCAACCCCGGCCTCAACGGCCTCGGCACCGTGGTGCAGGGCGCGCTGGAAGGCAGCAACGTCAACGTGGTGGAAGAGCTGGTGTCGATGATCGAAACCCAGCGCGCCTACGAAATGAACGCCAAGGCGATCTCCACCACCGATTCGATGCTCGGCTATCTCAACAACAAGCTCTGACCGGCCAAACCGGGAAACCGCCATGTCGCCCATTTCCAACTTCGCCCGCACTGCCCTCGCCTGCGCCGTGGCCGCCCTGCTCGGTGGCTGCGTGATCGCGGGCGACGTGCGCCCCTACCCGACGATGGCACCGATCCAGCCGATCATGCCGCCGCAGGCACAGCCGACCGCCGGTGCGATCTACGCTGCCGGCCCGACGCTGCAGCTGTATTCGGACCGGCGCGCACGCGATGTCGGCGACCTGCTGACCATCACGCTGCTGGAAAACACCACCGCGCAGACCAGTGCCAACACCGCCACCAACAAGGAATCGAACCTGAGCCTGGGCACACCGTCCATTCTCGGCGCACCGGTCACCCTCGGCGGCAAGGACATCCTCAGCGCATCGGCGGCGGGCAAGCGTGACTTCACCGGCAAGGGCAACAGCGCGCAGAGCAACCGCCTGCAGGGCAGCGTCACCGTCACCGTGGTGCAGCGCCTGCCCAACGGCAACCTGGTGGTGCAGGGGCAGAAGAACCTGCGGCTGAACCAGGGCGATGAACTGGTGCAGGTGCAGGGCATCGTGCGCCCGGGCGACATCAGCCAGGACAACACCATTCCGTCCAGCCGCGTGGCCGAGGCCCGCATCGTCTACGGCGGCCGCGGTCCCGTCGCGCAGTCCAACGCGATGGGCTGGCTGAGCCGCTTCTTCAACTCCGGCCTGACGCCGTTCTGAGTATGGCCATGAAACTCTTCCTCTCTTTTTCCTGGCAGCGCCGCATGGCGTCGTTCGTCGCGCTGATGCTGCTGGTCGTGGCAGCCCCGGCCAGCGCCGAGCGCATCAAGGACCTGGCCCAGGTCGGTGGCGTGCGCGGCAATGCGCTGGTGGGTTATGGCCTGGTGGTCGGCCTGGACGGCAGCGGCGACCGCACCAGCCAGGCCCCCTTCACCGTGCAGAGCCTGAAGAACCTGCTCGGCGAGCTGGGCGTCAATGTGCCGCCGAACGTCAATCCGCAGCTGAAGAACGTGGCGGCGGTCGCCATCCACGCCGAGCTGCCGCCGTTCGCCAAGCCCGGCCAGCCGATCGACATCACGGTCTCCTCGATCGGCAACGCGGTCTCGCTGCGCGGCGGTTCGCTGCTGATGGCACCGCTGCGCGGTGCCGATGGCCAGATCTATGCCATCGCCCAGGGCAACCTGATCGTCGGCGGCTTCGGTGCGCAGGGCAAGGATGGTTCCCGTGTCTCGGTGAACGTGCCCAGCGTCGGCCGCATTCCCAACGGTGCCACGGTTGAACGCGCCCTGCCCGATCCGCTGGCCAACGGCGGCGACATCACCCTGAACCTGCACAACAACGACTTCACCACAGTCTCGCGCATGGTCGCCGCGCTCAACAACGCCTTCGGCGAAGGCGCGGCGCGTGCGGTCGATGGCGTGACCGTCGCGGTCACCGCACCGACCGACCCGGGCGCGCGCATCGGCCTGCTGGCGCGCATCGAGAACCTGGAGCTGACCCCGGGCAGCGCCCCGGCCAAGGTGGTGGTCAATTCGCGTACCGGCACCGTGGTCATCGGCCAGCAGGTGCGCGTGGGACCGGCGGCGATTTCGCATGGTTCGCTGACCGTGACCATCCAGGAAAACACCAACGTCAGCCAGCCCAATGCGCTGTCCGGCGGCCGCACCGTGGCCAGCCCGCAGTCGACCATCACCGCCACCAACGACGGCAGCCGCATGTTCAAGTTCAGCGGCGGCACCACCCTGGACGAGATCGTGCACGCGGTGAACGCGGTTGGCGCGGCACCGGGCGATCTCATCGCGATCCTGGAAGCCCTGAAGCAGGCCGGCGCATTGAGTGCCGAGCTCGAGGTGATCTGATATGCGCATCACTCCCGCATTCGATCTGCACCCGGCGCAACAGAACGATCCGGCCAAGATCGACAAGGTCGCGCTCCAACTGGAAGGCCAGTTCGCGCAGATGCTGGTCAAGAGCATGCGTGACGCCAGCTTCGGCGACTCGCTGTTCCCCGGCGAAAACAAGATGTTCCGCGAGATGTACGACCAGAAGATTGCCGAGGCGATGACCCGCGGCAAGGGCCTGGGCCTGTCGGGCATGATCAGCCGGCAGCTGTCCGGCCAGGCCGCCGAGGGCCCGGCGCTGGATACCCGCGTGGACCCGGCCAAGGCCAGTCGTGCCTACCAGCTCAATGCACCGGCCAAGCCGGCACCGTCGCTGCCGCTGGAAGACGGCAGCCAGGCGGTGCGCCTGCTGCAGCAGATGGCCGCCGGTGCGCAGCACGGTGCGCAGGCCGCGGTTGCGCCGATGGAACAAGCCCTGGACCTGATCGCCGGGCGCGAAAGCAACAGCATGCACCGCTCGCTGGGCACCGACGATCCGTACATCGGCAGCCTGCAGGGCGAGGACTGGGCCGCCAACAGCGACCAGTGGTCGGCCACCGCCAGCAATCGCGGCACCGCGATCAGCCCGGCCGATGCAATGGCCACCCGTACCGCCGTCGCCCAGCTGGGCGAGCACACCCCGGAAGGCTTCGTCGCCAGCATCTGGCAGCACGCGCAGAGTGCGGCCAAGGAACTGGGCGTGGATGCCCGCGCCCTGGTCGCCCAGGCCGCGCTGGAAACCGGCTGGGGCAAGCGCCACATCAAGCATGCCGACGGCAGCACCTCGCACAACCTGTTCGGCATCAAGGCCAATGGCTGGAACGGCCAGCGCGCCGTGGCCGGCACCCATGAATACGTCGACGGCGTACGCCGCAATGAGACCGCCAGCTTCCGCGCCTACAGCTCGCCGGCCGAGAGCTTCGCCGACTACGTGCGCCTGCTGAAGACCAGCCCGCGCTATCAGCAGGCCCTGCAGGCCGGCACCGACGTGCAGGGCTTCGCCCGCGGCCTGCAGCGCGCCGGCTATGCCACCGATCCGCGCTACGCGGCCAAGATCGCCGCGATCGCCGGCGGCCCGACCATCGAGCGCGCCGTCAGTGCCGTGGCCGATGCCGGCTTGCGCCTTGGCCAGACCTTCGCCAGCACCGCAACCGCGGCGCTGGGTATCACTCGTCGTTGAGGAACCCCATGTCCAGCGTACTTTCCACCGGTACTGGTGCCCTGCTCGCCTTCCAGCGTGCGTTGGCAACCACCAGCCACAACGTGGCCAACCTCAATACCCCCGGCTACAGCCGGCAGAAGGTCAACTTCGCCACCGCTGATCCGCAGAACTACGGCTATGGCACGGTCGGTAACGGCACCCGCATCACCGACATCCGCCGCACCGCCGACCAGCTGGCGATCTCGCGCCTGCTCGACAGCAGCGGTGAGCTGGCGCGCCTGAAGCAGCTCTCCGGCATGGCCGACCGGGTCAACTCGCTGTTCTCCGAAGCCGCCACCAACGTGGCCGGCGTGTGGTCGAACTTCTTCGACTCGGTCAGCGGCCTGTCCTCCAATGCCTCCGGCACGGCCGACCGACAGAACATGCTCGACGGTGGCAAGGCGCTGGCCAACCGCTTCGTGCAGCTCAACACGCACCTGAACAACCTCAACAGCGAGGTCAACAACGGCCTGATGGCCGGTGCCACCGAGGTCAATCGCCTGGCGCAGGAGATCGCGCAGATCAACGGCGCCATCGGCACCAACATCGCCACGGCTGCGCCTGACCTGCTCGATCGCCGCGACCAGCTGATCACCCAGCTGATCGGCTACACCGGTGGCACGGCAGTGATCCAGGACGGCGGCATCATGAATGTCTACACCGCCGGCGGTAACGCGCTGGTGGTGGGTACCACGGCGACCAAGGTCACCACCGTGGCCGACCCGTACCAGCCCGAGCGCCTGCAGCTGGCGCTGGAGACCCAGGGCAACACGATCAGGCTTGACGCAAAGGCGGTCGGTGGCCAGATCGGTGGCCTGCTGGAATTCCGCGACACCGTGCTGACCCCGGCCCAGGCCGAACTGGGCAAGCTCGCAGTGGGCCTGGCCGAAACGTTCAACCAGGCCCATCACCAGGGCGTGGACATGTATGGCCAGCTGGGTGGCGACTTCTTCAACATCGGCAACCCGCGCGTCACCGCCAACAACGCCAATACCGGCAGCGCCAGCCTGAGCGCCACCTATGGCGACCTCGGCAAGCTGGAAGCACAGAACGTGGTGCTGCAGTTCGATGGCACCAACTGGAAGGCCAGCCGTGCCGACACCGGCGCCAACGTTCCGCTGACCGGTACCGGCACCGCTGCCGATCCGCTGGTGATCAACGGCGTCAAGATGGTGGTCGGGGGCACCCCGGCCGCCAATGATCGGTTCCTGCTGCAGCCCACCGCAGGCGTGGCTGGCACCATGGAAGTGGCGATCACCGATCCCTCGCGCATCGCTGCGGCCGCTGCGGTGAAGGGCGCGGCCGCGACCTCCAACACCGGTACCGGCAAACTGAGTGGGGTCACCGTCAGCGATTCGACCAACGCCAACCTGCGCAATCCGGCCGCGATCGTGTTCACCTCGGCCACCACCTACACCATCGATGGCGGCCCGCCGCAGACCTACACCCCCGGCCAGACCATCAGTGCCAACGGGTGGAGCTTCGTGCTGGATGGCGCACCGAAGGTCGGCGACACCTTCAACATCACCCCGACCCCGGCCGGCTCCTCGGACAACAGCAATGCCTCCAAGCTGGCCAAGGTGGAAAGCGCGAAGGCCTTCAATGCCGGCACCGTGACCCTGAACGGCGCACTGGGTGGCCTCACCACCCAGGTCGGTGCCGCCGCGCGCTCGGCCGAGTACTCGCTGGAGGCGCAGCTGGTGATCAATGACAAGGCGCAGGAAGCCCGTGACGAGGTGTCCGGCGTCAATCTGGACGAGGAAGCCGCCGACATGCTGCGCCTGCAGCAGGCCTACCAGGCCGCCTCGCAGCTGATCTCCACCGCCGACAGCATGTTCCAGACAATCCTGGGAGCCGTCCGCCGATGAGCAGCCGCATCTCCACCAGCATGATGTACAACCAGTCGGTGTCGCTGATGATGGCCAAGCAGGCCAAGCTCAGCCATCTGGAGCAGCAGATCGCCACCGGCAGCAAGATCGTCAGCGCCAAGGACGACCCGGTCGGCGCCGGTGCTGCCGTGGGCCTTGATCGCAGCCTGGCCGCCCTGGACCGCATGAAGCTCAATGCCGGCAACGTACAGAACCGGCTGGGCGTGCAGGAAAATACCCTGGCCCAGGTCAACGACCTGATGGGTCGGGTCAACGACCTGACCATCCAGGCCAGCAACCCCGCGTTGAGCGCGTCCGACAAGAAGACGCTGATCACCGAGCTGAACCAGATCCGCGACGGCCTGCTGTCGCTGGCCAACGCCGAAGACGGCACCGGCCGCTATGTGTTCGGCGGCACCAACGATGGTGACCCGCCGTTCGCCAAGATCAACGGCAAGGTGGTCTACCGCGGTGACCAGACCCAGCGCCAGATCGAGGTCGGCCCCGATACCTACGTCCGCGATGCCCTGCCCGGCAGCGAGATCTTCATGCGCATCCCCACCGGCGACGGCTTCGTTGATGGAGCTGCCGCCGCCGGCAATACCGGCAACGGCGTGCTGACCAACATCACCCGCGATGGCAGCGACAGCTGGAACGGCCAGAGCTTCAGCGTCCGCTTCACCGCCGCCAACCAGTACGAGGTGCTGGATGGTGCGGGCAATGTGACCGGCACCGGCACCTACAAGGCCGGTGACGATCTGGAAGTGAACGGCGTACGCCTGCAGATCACCGGTGCGCCTGCCGCAGGCGACAGCTTCAACGTAAAGCCGGCGAGCAGCCGCGACATCTTCGACACCATGGACAAGCTGATCACCGCGCTGGATGCCGACACCGGTACCACCGCGAAGATGAGCGCACAGCAGAACGAATTGCAAAGCGTGCTGCGCGACGTCGCGCGGGCGTCGGAGCGGATGATCGACTCGCGTGCGGCCGGCGGCGCCCAGCTGAAGGCGCTGGACAATGCCGCCGACATGCGTGAAGCCAACAGTGTGACCCTGAAGACCACGCTGTCGCAGATGCGCGACCTGGACTACGCCGATGCGCTGAGCCAGTACCAACTGCAGAGCACCGCACTGCAGGCGGCGCAGACGATCTTCTCGCAGATGCAGTCGATGTCGTTGTTCAACAAGATCGGCTGACAGCTCTCCCACCTCAGTCCTGAAAGGCCGCGATGCCCTGCATCGCGGCCTTTTTCGTTTCTGCGGTCCATTGCCAAGGCGCGCGCCAGGCGGGCTACCAGGGATTTTCCGTGATTGCCCATCAAGCCCGGCTGGCCCCCGCCGATACCTTCATCAGCGCTGGCTGGGCTTGCCCAACCGCCCCCTCCGGGGTCGCCTTCACGCCCCTCCAGGGCTGGAAAACCCCGGAAAAACAGCCTCCGGCAACGAATTACGGCTCCAACGGAATTCACGGCTAAAGGTTGTTGACAAAGCGCCGTTATTCATTTGGCAACAGCGAAGCACACAGCCACACAAAAAAACAGGCGGCGCTTCGTTTCATTCACCAACGGGTTCCATATAAGAGGAGACGACCCCATGGCACAGGTAATCAACACCAATACGATGTCGCTCAACGCTCAGCGCAACCTGAGCACCAGCGGCAACTCGCTGGCCACCACCATCCAGCGCCTCTCGTCCGGCCTGCGCATCAACAGCGCGAAGGACGACGCCGCCGGCCTGGCGATCTCGGAACGCTTCAGCACCCAGATCCGCGGCCTTGACGTGGCCATCCGCAACGCCAACGACGGTATCTCGCTGGCCCAGGTCGCCGAAGGTTCGCTGAGCGAAGTCGGCAACAACCTGCAGCGTATCCGCGAACTGGCCGTGCAGGCCTCCAACGCCACCAACTCCAGCAGCGACCGCAAGGCCCTGCAGGCCGAAGTGACCCAGCTGATCTCCGAAGTGGACCGCGTCGCCAAGCAGAGCGACTTCAACGGCACCAAGCTGCTGGACGGTTCCTTCACCAGCCAGCTGTTCCAGGTGGGCGCCAATGCCGGCCAGGCCATTGCCATCAACAGCGTGGTCGATGCCAAGGCAGACACACTGGGCGCGGCAACCTTTGCCAACGTCTACAACACCCAGGCCATCGGGGCCGACAAGGCCACGGCCGATACGACCTTCTCCGGCCTGCAGATCGGCATCACCCCGCAGGGCGCGGCCACCCCGACCACCATCAAGATTCCCGACTTCACTGTGAAGGCCGGCGAATCGATCACCGCCGCCACAGCTGCAGCAGTTAATAGTCGCCTCGGTGAGACCGGCGTCATGGCGAAGGTGGACGCCGGTAAGCTCTCCCTGCACTCAGCCACGGCAGGCCAAACTTTCGCGCTGTCTGTCAGCGCCACTCCGACCACCGGCGCTACAGCAGTGGACGCGAACTTTGCCAACATCGGCCTGCAGCAGGTTGCGGCCGGAACCGGTGGCACGCTGACCGGCGCAACCGCACGCCACGTCGAGGACCTCAATGTGAGCACCGTTGAGGGTGCCCAGCAAGCACTGTCAATCGTCGACAAGGCTCTGGAATCGGTCAACAGCGTCCGCGCCGACCTCGGCGCGATCCAGAACCGCTTCACCTCGGTGGTGGCCAACCTGCAGACCTCCTCGGAGAACCTGTCGGCATCGCGCAGCCGCATCCGCGATACCGACTTCGCCAAGGAAACCGCCGAACTGACCCGCACCCAGATCCTGCAGCAGGCCGGTACGGCCATGCTGGCCCAGGCCAACCAGGTACCGCAGAACGTGCTCAGCCTGTTGCAGCGCTGACATGAGCCGCCCCCGGGGCACGTCGGGGGCGTCTAACCCAACTCACGTGCAACCGCTCAAGGACCTCTCCTCATGGCACAAGTCATCAACACCAACACGATGTCGTTGAATGCTCAGCGTAACCTGAGCACCAGCGGCAGCTCGCTGGCCACCACCATCCAGCGCCTGTCCTCCGGTTCGCGCATCAACAGCGCCAAGGACGACGCCGCTGGCCTGGCGATCTCCGAGCGCTTCGGCACGCAGATCCGCGGTACCGACGTCGCCATCCGCAATGCCAACGACGGCATTTCGCTGGCCCAGGTCGCCGAAGGTTCGCTGACCGAGATCGGCAACAACCTGCAGCGCATCCGTGAGCTGTCGGTGCAGTCGGCCAACGCCACCAATTCCAGTAGCGACCGCAAGGCCTTGCAGTCGGAAGTCGACCAGTTGGTCAGCGAAATAGACCGTGTCGCCAAGCAGTCCGAGTTCAATGGTACCAAGCTGCTGGATGGCTCGTTCTCCAGCCAGCTGTTCCAGGTGGGTGCCAACGCTGGCCAGGCCATTGCGATCGACAAGATTACAAACGCCCAAGCGAGTTCGATCGGTTCCTCGACCTTCGCTCAGAACGGCACCCTGACGATGGCTGCCGGCACCGCACTGACCAGCGGCGAAATCACCGGTCTGAAGATCGGTAGCGTGGATCTTGGTACTGTGAAATACGAGCAGGGTGCCGATGCGACCGCTACCCAGGCCAACGCCACAAATGCCACCATCGCGGCGATCAACGCCAAGATGGGTGAAACCGGCGTTTACGCACAGCAGACAAATGACGGGGCCAGCCCGCCGGTGTTCACTGCTGGGTCGATCACCCTGACCTCGGTCAAGGCCGACCTCAAGGCGGCCGACATCACGGCACTGACCGTCGCCGGCGGCACCGGTAGCGTCACCGTCGGCACTCAGATCCAGGCTGGCACCACTGCCTCGACTCTGAAGGACGTCAAGATCACCGACGTGGCCGGTGCTCAGAAGGCCCTGGAAATCGTCGATAACGCTCTGCAGTCGATCAACAGCACCCGTGCGGACCTTGGTGCGGTGCAGAATCGCTTCACATCGGTCGTTGCCAACCTGCAGACCTCGACGGAAAACCTGTCGGCCTCGCGTAGTCGCATCAAGGATACCGATTTCGCCAAGGAAACCGCGGAGCTGACCCGCACCCAGATTCTGCAGCAGGCCGGTACGGCCATGCTGGCCCAGGCCAACCAGGTGCCGCAGGGCGTGCTCAGCCTGCTGCGCTGATCCTCTTCCTGATCGTCTTCCGGGCACCGGTTGATCCGGTGCCCGGATACTGAACCACGCATCACCTCCGCCAAAGGAAAAGCACCATGGCACAAGTCATCAACACCAACACGATGTCGTTGAATGCTCAGCGTAACCTGAGCACCAGCGGCAGCTCGCTGGCCACCACCATCCAGCGCCTGTCCTCCGGTTCGCGCATCAACAGCGCCAAGGACGACGCCGCTGGCCTGGCGATCTCCGAGCGCTTCGGCACCCAGATCCGCGGTACCGACGTTGCCATCCGCAATGCCAATGACGGCATTTCGCTGGCCCAGGTCGCCGAAGGTTCGCTGACCGAGATCGGCAACAACCTGCAGCGTATCCGTGAGCTGGCTGTACAGTCGTCCAACGCGACCAACTCGGCAAGTGATCGCAAGGCACTGCAGTCGGAAGTGAATCAGCTGGTCAGCGAGATTGATCGTGTGGCCAAGCAGTCCGATTTCAATGGCACCAAGCTGCTGGACGGCTCGTTCTCCAGCCAGCTGTTCCAGGTTGGCGCAAATGCTGGCCAAGCAATCGCAATTGACAAGATTACCAACGCCAAGACTGATTCGCTGGGCGGCACCCTGTTCTCCTCGGCGACCACTACAGCGACCACCACTGCCGTTGCAGAAACTCCCGCCGGTTCCTCGGTATTTGCGTTCGCTGCAGGTACCGTTGCCGATTTCTCGATCTCCGCAAATGGCGCGACGGTGAACTTCAGTGGTGTGAAGTTCGACGCAGGTAGCGCATCAACGCAGGCCGCAGGTGAGGCTGCCAGCGTGGTTTCCCAAGGTAATGCCATTGCAAAGGCCATTAATCAGAAGTCGGCCGACCTCGGAGTCTCTGCCGAAGTGGACTCCGCGGGCAAGGTAACCATCAGCTCCTGGAAAGAGGGGAAAGTCGGCGACCAGATCACCGCAACCGGCGTAACCCTCGCAGACGACGCAGCTCTGGTTGCTACCGATGCCAAGCATGCCATTGACCTTGACGTCACCAGCTACGGCAAATCTCAACAGGCGCTGCAGATCGTGGACAAGGCACTGGAGGGCATCAACAGCACCCGTGCTGACCTCGGTGCGATCCAGAACCGTTTCACCTCGGTCGTCGCCAACCTGCAGACCTCGACGGAAAACCTGTCGGCCTCGCGTAGCCGCATCAAGGATACCGATTTCGCCAAGGAAACCGCCGAGCTGACCCGCACCCAGATCCTGCAGCAGGCCGGTACGGCCATGCTGGCCCAGGCCAACCAGGTGCCGCAGGGCGTGCTCAGCCTGCTGCGCTGATCCACGGCAAGAAGGCGCCGCTACCGTCGGTTAGTCCCGACGGTAGCGGCAACCGGGAAGCCACGATGCACGAAGGCGCGGGCCATGCCCGGCCCGGGAGTACTCCCGAACCGGCTTGGCATCGCCCGCTCCTGCGGACCTCTCTTTCAGCGCTGTACCTTTGACTGTACGTACCGGGCGGCTTCGTCTCCCCCCGATTGTCAGTAGCCTGTGCCCTCCCCTGCATTGGGGGAGGGTTTTTTGCAGACTCCCGGCAGCCCGCGGTGAATCTCCCCGCACCCTGCCCCAACCCTCCTGCAACCTGCGTGCCAGAACCTGCGCCAGAGCATTGGCACGGCGCATGCATCAACGAAGTCCTCAAGACCCAGCGGCGCAGGCCGCTATTTTCGTTGACGACGGGCCAGCGCCTAGCGGCCAGGCCCGATACCAGGAGAATCACATGGCAAGCTTTGGATACGGTGGCATCGGCTCGGGCCTGAACATTTCAGACATCGTCAGCCAGCTGGTGGCGGCCGACCGCAAGCCAGCCGACAACGCGCTGAACCTGCAGCAGTCCAAGGCCAAGATGCAGCTGTCGTCGATCGGCACCGTCACCTCGGCCTTTGACAAGCTGAAGACCGCGTTGACCGCGTTGAAGGCCACGACAGCCTTCGACACCCGCACCGTCACCGCCACCGGCAAAGCACAGCCAGGCAACACCGACGATGTGCTGACGGCATCGGTGGCGCTGTACGACCAAGGCACGACCAAGGCAGCGGCCTCCAACGGCACGCACCAGGTGGAGGTGAAATCCCTCGCCACGGCACACAAGCTGATTGCCAACGCCTCGGTGCCGAAGACCGACACCTTCGGCGCCGGAACCTTGACGCTGACCGTTGGCGTGGGCGACAAGGCAAAGACGATGAAGGTCGAGGTGGAGGCCGGAGATACGCTGACCACCGTGCGCAACAAAATAGATGCCGCAGGCCGCAAGGAAGGCGTGCAGGCGACCCTGATCGCTTCGGGCGATAGCCAGTACCTGTCGATCGCCCAGGAGAAAACCGGCGCCGCCAACGCGATCAAGCTGGAATATGGCGGCAGCGACCCGAAGCTGAGCGCACTGATTGGCAGCCTTCAGGAGAACACCGCGGCAGCCGATGCCGAGCTGACCATCGATGGCGTCACGGTGATCAGCGACAGCAACACCGTGACCGACGCCGTACCGGGCCTGACCCTGAACCTCAAGGTCAAGGGCAAGAGCACGGTCGTGATCAGTACCGACACCACTGCAGCCACCAAGGTGATGCAGGACTTCGTCAAGGCCTACAACGATGCGATCGCCGCCATCAATACCGAGACCAAGTACGACGCCAAGACCAAGGAAGCGGCGACGCTGACGGGCGATGCGCAGATGCGCGGCGCATCCAGTCAGCTGCGTTCGATGATGGGCGCTGTACTGAAGGATCTGTCCGCGGATGGATTGGATCCGAAGAAGCTCGGCCTGCAGACCCGTGGCTATCCCAATGCCGACGGCAGCCTGGTGCTGGACGCGACCAAATTCGCAGCGGCGCTCGCCAGCCAGCCGGAGAAGATCCGCTCGGCGATCACCGGTGATACCGGCGGCGCCGGCAAGCTCTACACGATGGTGGACGGTTACGTCAGTACGACCACGGGCAAGGAAGGCGCCTTCGTCGCCCGTACCAAGGGCCTGAACACCACCTTGGACAACATCGACAAGCGACGCAAGGACCTGGACGTCCGCATGAAGAACGTCGAGGAACGCTACAAGAAGCAGTTCCTGGCGCTGGACAGCCTGATGGGCAAACTGCAGCAAAGCAACACCGCATTGCAGCAGCAGCTGGCACAGCTGAACCGCTAAAGGAATGCGTTCGACGCTCAAGTTTGGCGTGTAACGCACCGATAACGGACGCAACAGCAATCAACGCCGCACCGCCGGCAGCGGTCCCCACGACCGCCCGGCGGCACCCCGCGCAAGGAGAATCACGAATGTACGGTTCCAGCCGTCAATATGCCGAGCAGTACCGCCAGGTGGGAGTGACCAGTGCGGTCGCCGATGCCGATCCGCACAAGCTGGTGGCGATGCTGCTGGCCGGCGCGCTGGAGCGCGTGCGGCGGGCCCTGGCCAGCCTCGAGCGTGGCGACCAGGCCGGCAAGGGCAAGGCGATCGGCGAGGTCTGTGCGATCGTCGGCCACCTCAACGGCTCGCTGGACCATGAAGCCGGCGGCGAGATCGCCGGAAATCTGTCGGCGCTGTATGACTATGTGCTGCAGCGCCTGACCGAGGCCAACCTGCACAACGACCGCGCCGCGCTGGATGAGTCGCTGCAGTTGCTGGGCGAGATCGACAGCGCCTGGAATGCAATTCCGCAGGAACAGCGCCGCCCGGCCGCGGTGGCGCCATGAGCCTGCACGAACTACACGCCCAGCTGGACGCCTTCGAGAAGGCCCTGGGCGAAGAGTCCCTCGACCAGGCCGACAGCTTGCTAGACGGTCATGACAGCACGCTGCATGCGCTGCTCAGCCAGCCGCTGACCGCCGCCGACCACGCACCGCTGACCGCGCTGTTCGAACGCCAGCAGGATCTGCTCGGCCTGCTGCGCCAGCGTCGTGATGCAGTGGCCGCACTGATGAACGATGGCCAGCGCTCCCTTCGCGCGGCGCATGCCTACCTGCAGGCAGAATCACTCGCATGACCCAACTGCCGACCACGTCGCTGCACCACCCCGCCGAAAGCGAGCTGTTCGACGAAACGCTCAGCTGCGAGCTGGCCTTGCCGGCCGAGTTCCAGGCAGGCAGCGCCGCCGGTCGTACCAGCAGTGCCGAAGGCCTGCTGCGCAGCCTGGCCCTGGTCGAGGACAGCCGCGTTGACGAGCACGACGACCGCAATGAGTCCAGCCTGCAGTTGCAGCGGCTGGAAGCCAAGGTGGATCTGGCGATGGTGCTGCTCGGCCGGCTGGTGCGCCAGCAGGGCCAGGAACTGACGCTGCGCCCCGTGCGCTGGTCACGCCGCGGCATCCGCCTGCAGCTGGGGCCGCGCAGCGGCGCCAGCCCTGGTCAGGCCGGCCTGGTGCGTCTGCAGCCCAGCGACTGGCTGCCTGACCATATCGACCTGCCCGTGGAAGTGATCGCCGAAGCGGCGGACGGTGGCGGTGGTCACTACCTGTGGCTGCGTTTCCAGCGTCTTGGCGATGGCCTGGAGATGGCAATGGAGCGGCATCTGTTCCGCCTGCATCGCCGCCAGGTGGCCGAAGCACGCCGCGCCCGCTGAAACCTGCCACCATGACGCCGGATGGGCAACCCTTGGCGCGCCCGTTCAGCTAAGTTAAGGTGGACTCCCCTCACGGACCTCCAACGTGCCTGTGCGAGTTCTCATCGTCGACGATCACACCCTGGTCCGCGCCGGCCTGGCGCGGCTGCTGCAGGGGTTTGCCGACGTGCAGCTCGTCGCCGAGGCCAGCAATGCCGAGCAGGCACTGCAGCTGGCCCTGCAGCACGCCCCGGACGTGATCCTGATGGACCTGTCACTGCCCGGCCGCACCGGCCTGGAAGCCCTCAGCGACATCCGCCTGCGCGCCCCCGGCACGCGGGTGGTGATGATGACCATGCACGACGACGCCGCCCACGTGCGCGATGCACTCGATCGCGGTGCGGTCGGGTTCCTGGTCAAGGATGCCGCACCGCAGGAGCTTGAACTGGCGCTGCGTGCCGCGCACGCCGGCCAGGTGTTCCTGAGCCCGCAGATCTCCGCCAAGATGCTGGCACCGATGCTCGGTCGCGAGAAACCCACCGGCATCGCCGCACTGTCGCCGCGCCAGCGCGAGATCCTGCGCCGCATCGGCAAGGGTGAGAGCAACAAGGAAATCGCCGCCGACCTCGGCATCAGCGTCAAGACGGTGGAAACCCACCGCGCACGCATGATGGAATCGCTGGGCTGTCGGCGCGCCAATGACCTGTTGCTGCTGGCCGCACGCCACCAGCACGAGCTGGAGTGATTGCCTGCCAGTGGGGTCAGATCCCTTTCCCATGGAAAGGGATCTGACCCCGCGACACCCCTCATCTGCGACGAATTCCCGTCACCCTGACAGGCCCCGACAGGAATCCGTACACGGCGCAGCCCGATCAATCCGGGACCCACACCGGAAATCAGCAACTTAGCGGCGATCATCGTCAACATTCCGCGACAATGTAGGGAATACCCCTACACCCTGTCAGGACATTCACGAAGCCCCTCAGGAACCCCCTGATTCCGCCCCCGCCGGATCAAAAGCAAGATGCGTTCCACAAGGCGCCGGGGAGCGGTGCCGGGGAACCACGATGAAGGCTGCACTCTCGGCCCAGCTGGGCCAACAACTTCACCTCACCCCGCAGTTGCTGCAGTCGATCCGGCTGCTGCAGCTCGATGGTCTGCACCTGGAACAGGAAATCCAGCGCCTGCTGGACTCCAATCCCCTGCTGGAAATCGAAGAGGCTGAAGCCCCCGCCGCCGAAGCCACCGAGGCCGTCGCCACCACGCTGGAAACCGCTGCGTTCGACGAACTGCCGGAGTCTTCCATGTGGGATGTGGCCGGCGCCAGCTGGCAGGACGGCGACGACGACCGCATGGCGCGCATCGCCGCCGGCGAATCGACCGACCCGCAGCTGCGCGTACTGCAGCGCCTGGCGCTGGACATGGACGACCGCGAGCTGGCCGTGGCCGCATTCTGGCTGGACCATTGCGATGAGGCAGGCTACCTGCAGGCACCGCTGGACCAGCTGCAGCTGCTGGCCAGCGCCCAGTTCGACATCGCCGCCGACGGCGTCGAAGCCATCCGCCAGCAGCTGCTGCACGGGGAACCTGCTGGCATGGCCGCGCAGGACCTGCGCGAAGGCCTGCAGGCCCAGCTGCGCAGCCTGCACGGCGTAGTCCCCGCCCGCCACCTGGCCGCCCGCATCCTCGATGGCGCGCTCGACGCGCTGGCCGCGCACGACTACCCCGCCCTCGCCCGCCAGCACGATGCCGAGATCGACGACGTGCGCGAAGCCGTGCGCCTGATCCTGTCGCTTCAGCCGCGGCCGGGCGACAGCCTGCTGCCCGAACGCAATGCCGTGGTGGTACCTGACGTGATCGCCTGGCACGCCGACGACCAGTGGAAGGTGGCACTGAACCCGGCCACCAGCCGCCGCGTCTCGATCAACAGCCAGTACGAACAGGCGCTGGCCGAGACCAGCGAGGCCGCACCGGCACTGCGCGAAATGCTGCAGGAAGCGCGCTGGTTCAGCCGCGGCCTGTCGATGCGCTATGACACCCTGCTGCGCACCGCGCGAGTGATCGTCGAGCGCCAGGCCGCGTTCCTGGTGCGTGGCGAGGAGGCCATGGCGCCGCTGACCCTGAAGGAAGTGGCCGAGGAAATCGGCATGCACGAGTCCACCGTCTCGCGCATCACCACCGGCAAGTTCCTGCAGACCCCGCGCGGCACCTTCGAACTGAAGCACTTCTTCGCCGTGCGCCTGGAAGGTGCCAGCGTCTCCGGCCAGGCCGTGAAGGCCATGGTCCGCCGCTTGATCGACGCCGAACCCGCCGGCCGGCCGCTGGCCGACGAGGCCATCGCCGGTCTGCTGTCGCGCCAGGGGGTGAACATTGCCCGCCGAACCGTCGCAAAATACCGAGAACAACTGGACATCGCCCCGGCCCGTGAACGGCGCCGGCTTGGCGCCAGGCAACCGCAGCTGGCCCGGGTGGGCTGAAAAGGATGTTGGACATGAACAAGCTCACGGTCCTGCTGGTCGATGACCACGAGGGCTTCATCAACGCGGCGATGCGCCATTTCCGCAAGATCGACTGGCTGCAGATCGTCGGCAGCGCCGGCAACGGCCTGGAAGCGATCGAACGCTCGGAAACGCTGCGCCCGCAGGTGGTGCTGATGGACCTGGCAATGCCGGAAATGGGCGGCCTGCAGGCCACCCGCCTGATCAAGTCGCAGGACGATGCACCGTACATCGTGATCGCCAGCCACTTCGACGACGCCGAACACCGCGAACACGCGCTGCGTGCCGGCGCCGACAATTTTGTCAGCAAGCTGTCCTACATCCAGGAAGTCATGCCGATCCTGGAAGGCCTCAGGGAGGATCGATCGTGAGCGAATCGCGCATCCTGGTGCTGGACAACGACGCCGTGCGTGCCGAGCGCACCGTTGCCCTGCTGGAATTCATGGACTTCAACCCGCGCTGGGTTTCCGACGCGGCCGACTTCGACCTGGGCCGCCAGCGCCAGAACGACTGGATGGCGGTGATCGTCGGCACTCTGGACGACAACGCCGGCAGCACCGCACTGTACAACTGGCTGGGCGGCAGCAGCCTGCCGCCGCCGGTACTGCTGGCCGACGGTGATGCCGTAGCCTTTGCCCACCAACACGGCCTGCACGAAGCCAATATCTGGCCGTTGGAAACCCCGCTGCGCCATGCGCAGATGGAAGCCCTGCTGCGCCGCGCCAGCCTCAAGCGCCTGGATGCCGAGCACCAGGCCGGCGCCGCGCAGGACCAGGGCCCGACCGGCAACGGCCCGGCGGTGACCGAACTTCGCACCATGATCGAACAGGTGGCCGCATTCGACACCACCGTGCTGGTGCTGGGCGAATCCGGTACCGGCAAGGAAGTGGTGTCGCGCGCGATCCACCAGCGCTCGCCGCGCCGTGATGGCCCGTTCGTGGCGATCAACTGCGGCGCCATTCCGGCCGACCTGCTGGAAAGCGAACTGTTCGGCCACGAAAAGGGTGCCTTCACTGGCGCACTGACCGCGCGCAAGGGTCGTTTCGAAATGGCCGAAGGCGGTACCCTGCTGCTGGACGAAATCGGCGACATGAGCCTGCCGATGCAGGTGAAGCTGCTGCGTGTGCTGCAGGAGCGCAGCTTCGAGCGCGTCGGTGGCAACCAGACCATCCGCTGCAACGTGCGCGTCGTTGCAGCGACCCACCGCGACCTGGAAACCCGTATTGCCGAAGGCAAGTTCCGCGAGGACCTGTTCTACCGCCTCAATGTGTTCCCGATCGACGTGCCCGCCCTGCGCGAGCGTCGCGAAGACCTGCCGGCACTGGTCGAAACCATTGCCGCGCAGCTGGCCCGTACCGGCCGTGGCGAAGTGCGCTTCACTCCGGAAGCCCTGCAGGCACTGGCCGGCTACGAGTGGCCGGGCAACGTGCGTGAGCTGACCAACCTGGTCGAGCGCCTGGCGGTGCTGCATCCGGGCGGTTCGGTGCGCGTGCAGGACCTGCCGGCCCGCTACCGTGGCGACGCTGCACTGGCAGCGGTGGCCGCACCGGCACCGGTACAGCCGACGGCGAGCGAAGAACGCCTGGACCTGCGCAGCTTCTCGTTCCACACCCCGGGCGGCGGCAGCCAACCGGCACTGGAGCACGGCATTGCCGTCAATCGCGCCGCAGCACCGGCGGCGCTACCCGATGAAGGCATGGACCTGCGCAACCATATGGCCAACATCGAACTGGGCCTGATCAACGAAGCACTGGAACGCACCCAGGGCGTGGTCGCCCACGCCGCCCAGCTGCTCGGCCTGCGCCGCACCACCCTGGTGGAAAAGCTGCGCAAGTACGGCATCGAACGCGAGCAGGCCGAACTGGCCGGCTGAAGCTCGCGACCAGCATGAAGGGGGCACGAACGCCTGGGCTTGCCCGGGCGTTGGTGCTTCCAGTACCTGGGGTCAGATCCCTTTCCTGCGGAAAGGGATCTGACCCCATTGCATTTGCACGTTTTCCTAAAGACATCACCGCCGCAGTGCGGAGCATGGCAAGGACATCCCAAGGAGCTCCGACCATGCATCGCCTCACCCTGCTCGCCGCCCTGCTCTTCCCGGCCCTGGCCACCGCCGCCGACTGCACCCTGCCCACCACGCTGGACCAGCGCCAGTTCACCAACCTCAGCGATCCGCTGTACCAGCCAGATAATCCGAATGCCGGACGCATGGTGCAGCTCAGCTTCGCCGGCAACCAGTACGTGCTGGACGTTCTCGGCACCGATCTGCGCATCGGCGGCAGCTACCGCTACCAGCGCCTGGCCCCGCACATCGCCGAGATCCAGATGACCGAAGCCCACCCGGCAGGCCCTGCCCGCTACACCCTGCTGCTGACCTGCCTGAGCGACCGCCAGGGCCGCTTCATCTACACCCAGCACGACGGCCCCATCGCACCGCGCCAGCGCCAGAATTCCGGCCGCTGGACCCTGCAGCCATAGGCCAGAAAACCGACGCCGGTTAAATGGCGCCTCGTCGACGCCTCGTCCACACATGACCATGGGGTCAGAGCCCGTTGCGCAGCAACGGGATCCGACCCCAGAAGAGCCGTGTCGACCAAGGTCGACACCCACCAAGAGCAGCCCATGCAATTCCGACAGATCGCGGGAAACTGTCGAAGGCGGGGTGGGTCCGGTTGCGGGGGTGTCCGCGGCATGGATGCCGCGGCCAAGCCCCCAGGGACGGGTTTACGGCGTCCCCCGCAACCGGATCCACCGCGCCACCCCACGGATAGCCAGCTTCTGCCGTTGCTTCGGCTTCGGCCGTTGCTGCTGAGGTTGCCGGCCAGCGGCCGGCGCTACCGCGGGGAGCGGGGTGCAACCCCGCACGCACACCCAACCTCCTCACTTCACTGAATCGAAAACCGGTTTCGGCACGGCACTTGCACCTGCTCCAGCAGACAACCCCATCCCCTGTTTCTGGAACCGTTGCAGATGTCCCACTCCGTCACTTCGATCCTTTCGCAGATCCGCTCCTATCAGACCCAGATGGGACAGCCGGCGCTCAACCCGCTGGGCGAAACGCCGCGCAGCAATGCTCTGCCGGGCACGGTGCTGGACGCACCGCAGGCCCAGCCGGCCAGCTTCACCGAAACCCTGCGTGGTGCGATTGCCGGCGTCAACGACGCGCAACAGAAGTCCGGCGCTCTCGCCAAGGCTTTCGAAATGGGCGACCCCAGCGCCGACCTGGCCAAGGTGATGGTCGCCTCGCAGCAGTCCCAGATCGCCTTCCGCGCCACCGTGGAAGTCCGCAACCGTCTCGTCCAGGCTTACCAGGACGTGATGAACATGCCGCTGTAAGGAACGTTGACGCATGGCACTGACGCTCTCCAAGGACAGCCTGAACGCCGAGAAGGCCGGGCAATGGTTCGACCGCCTGCAGAGTCTGCAGATCACCCGTCGGCTGGGCCTGATGGCGATGATCGCGGTGGCGGTGGCGGCAGGCCTGTCCGTGTTCTTCTGGTCACAGAAGCCCGGCATGGTCCCGCTGTATACCGGTCTGGACCAGAAGGCGACCGCTGAAGCGACCGACCTGCTGCGCGCCGCGCAGATCCCGTTCGCCCTCGACCCGGCCACCGGTGGCATCACCGTGCCGGAAAAGAACCTGCACGACGCCCGCCTGAAGCTGGCCGGCTCCGGCCTGACCGACAGCGGCAAGCTCGGCTTCGAGCTGATGGAGCGCGACCCGGGCTTCGGCGTCAGCCAGTTCGTGGAAAGCGCGCGCTACCAGCATGCGTTGGAAACCGAGCTGTCGCGCACCATCAACACGCTGCGCCCGGTGCGCGATTCGCGCGTGCACCTGGCCATTCCCAAGCCCAGCGCCTTCACCCGGCAGCGTGACGTGGCCAGCGCCTCGGTCACCCTGGAACTGCGTGGCGGCCAGCAGCTGGAACGCAGCCAGGTCGACGCCATCGTGCACATGGTCGCGGCCAGCATTCCGGACCTCGCTCCGGAACGCGTGACCGTGGTCGACCAGAGCGGGCGCATGCTCAGCATCACCGACCCGAACAGCGAGGCGGCGGTCAACGCGGCCCAGTTCGAGCAGGTGCGCCGCCAGGAAACCTCGTTCAACCAGCGCATCCGCGAGCTGCTGGAACCGATGACCGGCCCCGGCCGCGTCAATCCGGAAGTGAGCGTGGACATGGATTTCTCGGTGACCGAGGAAGCCCGTGAGCTCTACAACGGTGAACCGCAGAAGCTGCGCAGCGAGCAGATGAGCGAGAACACCACCAGCACGCCGGGCCCGCAGGGCGTGCCGGGCGCGACCAGCAACAGCCCGCCGGGCCAGCAGGCCGCGCCGGCCACTGCGCAGGCCCCGACCGAAAGCAGCAAGAACGCGACCCGCAACTACGAGCTGGACCGCACGCTGCAGCACACTCGCCAGCCGGCCGGCCGCATCAAGCGCGTCTCGGTGGCGGTGCTGGTGGACAACGTGCCGCGCGCCGGCGCCAACGGCAAGATGAGCCCGCAGCCGCTGTCGGCTGCCGAACTGACCCGCGTCGAAGCGCTGGTCAAGCAGGCCGTCGGCTTCAATGCCGAGCGTGGCGACACCGTGTCGGTGATGAACGCCCCGTTCGTGCGCGAGATCACGCCCGAAGAAGGCCCGGCCTGGTGGGAACTGCCGTGGGTGCACGATGCCGGCCGCATGCTGCTGGGCGCGGTGGTGGTGCTGGCGCTGCTGTTCGGCGTGCTGCGCCCGGCCCTGCGTGCGATCACTGGCCAGAACAAGAAGGACGACCCGCAGGCACTGGAACCGCATACCGCGGACGTGCAGCTGGTCGATGACGATGGCATGCCACTGCCGGCGCTCGGCGCCGACCGGGCCAGCCTGGGCGGGCCGGATGCGCTGGCCCTGCCGGTGGATTCATATGAGGAACGACTGCGGATGGCGCGTGAAGCCGTGAAGACCGACTCCAAGCGCGTGGCCCAGGTGGTCAAGGGTTGGGTGGCCAATGACTGAGGCGCCACTGACCGGTGTGCAGCGCGCGGCTGTGCTGCTGCTGTCCCTGGGTGAGCTGGACGCAGCCGAAGTGCTGCGCCACATGGAACCCAAGGAAGTGCAGAAGATCGGCATCGCCATGGCCACCATGACCGACATCACCCGCGAACAGGTGGAACGGGTGATGGACCAGTTCGGCCAGGAACTGGGCTCGAAGACCTCGCTGGGCGTGGGCTCCGACGACTACATCCGCAACATGCTGGTGCAGGCGCTGGGCAGCGAGAAGGCCGGCAACCTGATCGACCGCATCCTGCTCGGCCGCAACACCACCGGCCTGGACGCACTGAAGTGGATGGACCCGCGTGCGGTGGCCGATCTGGTGCGCAACGAGCACCCGCAGATCATCGCCATCGTGATGGCGCACCTGGAAACCGACCAGGCCGCCGACGCGCTGAAACTGTTGCCGGACCGTACCCGCGTGGACGTGCTGCTGCGCATCGCCACCCTCGACGGCATTCCGCCGAATGCGCTGAATGAACTCAACGAGATCATGGAGCGCCAGTTCGCCGGCAACCAGAACCTGAAGTCGTCCAACATTGGCGGCGTGCAGTGCGCGGCCAACATCCTGAACTTCATGGACAGCGGCCAGGACCAGGCGATCCTGGGCGAAATCGCGCGCATCGATGCGCCGTTGAGCAACCGCATCCAGGACCTGATGTTCGTGTTCGACGACCTGGTCGACCTCGACGACCGCGAAATGCAGCTGGTGCTGCGTGAAGTGAGCGGCGAGCGCCTGGGCCTGGCCCTGCGCGGTGCTGACATCAAGGTGCGCGACAAGATCACCCGCAACATGTCGCAGCGCGCGGCGGAAATCCTGCTGGAAGACATGGAAGCCCGCGGCCCGGTGCGCTTGTCCGACGTGGAAGGCGCGCAGCGCGAGATCCTGGCCATCGTCAAGCGCATGGCCGATGAAGGCACCGTCACCATTGGTGGCAGCGCGGAGGCCATGCTGTGAGCAACGTCGTGCGCTGGCTCGCCCCGGACCTGCTGGCCCAGCCCGAACCGGCGCTGGAGCAGGAGGATGCGTTCGAGCTCACCGAGCCGGACCCGGAACACGAACCCGAACCGCCGCTGCAACTACCGACCCTGGAGGAGATCCAGGCGATCCAGGACAGCGCCGAGAAGGAAGGCTTCCAGCACGGCCATGCCGAAGGCTACGGCCAGGGCCAGGCCGAAGTGCGTCGCCTCGCCGCGCAGATCGAAGGCATCCTCGACAACTTCAGCCGGCCGCTGGTGCGGCTGGAGAACGAAGTGGTCGGCGCACTGGGCGAGCTGGCGGTACGCATCGCTGGCGCGCTGGTCGGCCGCGCCTATGAAGCTGACCCGGCACTACTGGCGCAGCTGGTCGGTGAAGCGATTGACGCGGTGGGTGGCAGCACCCGCGAGGTCGAAGTGCGACTGCACCCGGACGACATCGCCGCCCTCGCCCCGCTGTTGAGCCTGCCGCCGCAACAGCGCCTGGTGCCCGATACCAGCCTGAGCCGCGGCGATCTTCGCGTGCACGCCGAAGCAGTGCGCATCGACGGCACGTTGGAAGCCCGCCTGCGAGGCGCGCTGGACGCGGTGATCCGCCAGACCGGAGCCAATGCATGACCCCCGATCCGCAGCCGACGCCGCCACCGGCCGACTGGGCCATGGCCCGCAACCTGCGCCTGGCCCGTCGCCTCGATGGCCTGCGTGTGGATACCGCCCATGGCCGCGGCCTGATCCGCGAAGGCGTACTGCGCCGCGCGGTCGGCCTGACCCTGGAAGCCGTCGGCTGCGAGGCGCCCCTCGGCGCCAGCTGCAAGGTGGAAGTGGTTGATGGTGGCTGGGTCGATGCCGAAGTGGTCGGCTTCGCCGGCGAGCGCACCTACCTGATGCCCAGCGCAGAGCTGCATGGCCTGTTGCCCAATGCACGGGTGGTGCCATCGGCGCGCCGCGGTGGCGTGGAAGTGGGCGAAGGCCTGCTCGGCCGCGTCATCGACAGCGACGGCGTGCCGCTGGATGGCAAGGGCCCGATCCGCGCCGAAGGCCACGTCGGCATGGCCGGCGTGTCGATCAATCCGCTGGCGCGTGAACCGATCACCCAGCCGCTGGACGTGGGCGTGCGCGCGATCAACGCGCTGCTGCCGATCGGCCGCGGCCAGCGTGTCGGCCTGTTCGCCGGTTCCGGCGTCGGCAAGTCGACGCTGCTGGGCATGATGACCCGCTATACCGCCGCCGACGTGATCGTGGTCGGCCTGATCGGTGAACGTGGCCGCGAAGTACGCGACTTCGTCGAGACCACGCTGGGCGAGGAAGGCCTGCGCCGCGCCGTGGTGGTGGCCAGTCCCGCCGACCGGCCGCCGCTGGCGCGCCTGCATGGTGCCTATCGCGCTACCGCCATCGCCGAATGGTTCCGCGACCAGGGCCTGAACGTGCTGTTGCTGATGGACTCGCTGACCCGCTTCGCCCAGGCCCAGCGCGAGATCGGCCTGTCGGTGGGCGAACCGCCGACCACCCGCGGCTATCCGCCGTCGGTGTTCGCCAAGCTGCCGGCGCTGGTCGAGCGTGCCGGCAATGGTGCCAAGGGCCGTGGCTCGATCACCGCGTTCTACACGGTGCTGACCGAAGGCGATGATCCGCAGGACCCGATCGCCGATGCGGCGCGCGCGATCCTCGACGGCCATATCCTGCTGTCGCGGCGCGTGGCCGACAGTGGCCTGTACCCGGCCATCGACGTCGAATCGTCGGTCAGCCGCGTGGTCACGGAAATCGCCGACGAACCGTGGCGCCTGCGCATCCGCAAGCTGAAGCGGCTGGTCTCGGCCTACTCGGCCAACCGCGACCTGATCGCCATCGGTGCCTACCAGCGTGGCAACGACGCGGCCACCGACGAAGCCCTGGAACGCTGGCCGGAAATCATGGAGTTCCTCGGCCAGGACGTTGCCAAGGCCGCAGATCTCCCGCACAGCCAGGCGGCACTGCAGCGCCTGGTGGAACAAGAGAGTTAAGCCATGAACCAGTCCAAGCGCATCGATCCCCTGCTCAAGCGGGCCCAGGAACACGAGGACGCGGTTGCCCGTGACCTTGCCGAACGCCAGCGCGTGCTCGACACCCATCTATCGCGACTGGACGAACTGCGCCGCTACGCCGAGGAGTACGCCAACGCCCAGATGGCGGCGACCAGTCCGGCGCAGCTGCTGAACCGGCGTGCCTTCCTCGACCGCCTCGACAGCGCGGTGGAGCAGCAGCAGCGCACCGTGGATGGCAACCGCGAAAAAGTGGAAGCCGAGCGCGCGCGGCTGATCCTGGCCAGCCGTGACAAGGCCGTGCTGGAACAGCTGGCTGCCAGCTACCGCGCACAGGAAAAGGTGGTGACCGACCGCCGTGACCAGCGCGAGATGGATGACATTGGCGCGCGTCGCGCACGACTGGTGCAGGCCGAAGACCAGGACGGCACCGAGCAGGGAGGCCGCTCGTGATGCCCACCCCATTGGCCGGCAGTGCCAACGCGCAGCCACAGAATTCCGGCAGCAGCGCAACGCGCGCGCCACGCGGTGACGGCAGCAAAGAGTTCAGCCAGCTGCTGCAGGGGGGCGCCACGGGCGCCGATGCGCCTGCCAAGCCGTCGAGTACGCCGACGCCGTCCACGCAGAGTCCAGCGTCCGACAGCAACGGCCAGGCCGGCGCCGATCGCAGGCCGGACAGCGCTGCCGCCCCCGACGAGCCCGCCGCCACGGTGCCCGCAGCACCGGCCAAGCCGGTTGCCGGAAAGGACACCCCGGCGGCGACCGAGGAAGCCCCGTGGCCGCCACTCGGCCTGGCCGGGCTGGTGCTGGCGGTACTGGCGCCTGCCGATCCTGCCAGCGCTCTGCCAGCCGCGGCAGTGACGGCCAGCGACGCAGGCGGCAACGCCCTGCCCGCGCCCGCTGCAGCGCCGGTCGCAGCGGCCCTGCCGTCCATAGCGGCGGCTGCCACATCGTCCACCGCCAGCAGCGCCACTGACCAGGCGGCCACGCTGCCGTTGCCTGAGATGGTGCTGCCCGGCAAGCGCAGCGAGCGTGGCGAAGGCAGCGACGCATCCCTCATCGGCGACCGCGCCATGGCGCCGCTGCTGCATGCGCCGG
This sequence comes from Stenotrophomonas sp. GD03794, assembly GCF_029842145.1. Lineage (NCBI taxonomy): Bacteria > Pseudomonadati > Pseudomonadota > Gammaproteobacteria > Lysobacterales > Lysobacteraceae > Stenotrophomonas > Stenotrophomonas sp. GD03794. Next base: position 25,912 of record NZ_JAOCFV010000005.1, on the reverse strand, counting down.
GCAACGCGGCCGTGCAGGATCTGAAGGCCGCGCTGGCCACCGGCAATGCCATCTTCAATGGCGAGCCGACGCCGAAGCCGGTGCTCGGTGACGATGGTTTCGACCAGGCCATAGGTGCGCGCCTGGGCTGGCTGGCCGACCAGAAGATCGGCCACGCCCACATCCGGCTGAGTCCGGATGACATGGGCCCGGTGGATGTTCGCCTGCAGTTGAACGGCGACAAGGTGCACGCCAGCTTCAGCAGTCCGCACGTGGAGGTGCGCCAGGCATTGGAAAGCAGCCTGCCACGCCTGCGTGAACTGCTGGGCGAACAGGGTTTCCAGCTGGCCCACGCCGATGTTGGCCACCAGGGCCCCGGTGGTGACGGCAATGCGTCGGGCCAGGCCGGTCGTGGCGGCATCGCGGGTGACGGAGAACCGTCGCCGGGTGACACCAGCGTGTCGTCCACTCAGTTGATCCGCCAGCGCGGGCTGCTGGACGCGTACGCCTGACAGACGTGCCAACCAAGGTTGGCACCCACCAGAGCGGGACGGTTGGCACCTACCCGTATCGCGTTGGTGGGTGCGGAGCTTGCTCCGCACGGCCCCACCGGCACCCCGACGGAATTCCGTCGCCCCCCTCTGCCCCGGCTCCGGCACACCCCTTGCATATCCCGGTGAAGCAACCCTCAGGAGCTTCACCTCGTGGCCGCAGCCGCTGACAAAACCAAGAAGACCGCCGAGAAGGACAAGACCGCCAAGCCGCGTAGTCCGATCCTGATCACCGCATTGGTGGCCGTGCTGGCCGCCGCTGCCGCCGGTGGCGGCGTCTGGTTCTTCACCCAGTCCAAGCACGAAGACAAGGCCGCGCAGGCCCCGAAGAAGACCACGACCCCGGCACCGGCCCAGTACTTCGCGCTGGACCCGGCCTTCGTGGTCAATCTCAACGGCCCGGTCGACGGCCCGCGCTACCTGCAGCTGGAAGTGCAGCTGATGACCCGCGACCCGGCCGCACTGGAAGCGATCAAGACGCATGCCCCGGCCATCCGCGCACGCCTGCTGATGCTGTTCTCGCAGGTTAGCCCCGACCAGATCGCCGACATCGCCGGCAAGCAGAAGCTGCAGGCCGCTTCGCTGGCCGAAGTGCAGAAAGTGCTCAAGGCCGAGACCGGCAGCAACGGCGCCGACGATCTGCTGTTCACCAGCTTCGTGACCCAGTAAGGGCCCACCGATGAATGACCTGCTGTCCCAGGATGAGATCGATGCCCTGCTCCACGGCGTGGACAGTGGCGCGGTCGAAACCGATCCGGAACCGCCGTCAGGCGAGGCGCGTTCCTACGACTTCGCCAGCCAGGACCGCATCATCCGCGGTCGCATGCCGACCCTGGAAATGGTCCACGAGCGCTTCGCGCGCCTGTGGCGGATCGGCCTGTTCAACCTGATCCGCCGTTCGGCGGAACTGTCTGTGCGTGGCATCGAACTGATCAAGTTCAACGACTACATGCACTCGCTGTATGTGCCGACCAACCTGAACCTGATCCGCTTCAAGCCGCTGCGCGGTACCGGCCTGATCGTGTTCGAGCCGACCCTGGTGTTCGCCATCGTCGACAATTTCTTCGGCGGCGATGGGCGCTACCCGACCCGTATCGAAGGCCGCGAGTTCACCGCCACCGAAATGCGGGTGATCCACCTGCTGCTGAAGCAGACCTTCGCCGACCTGCGCGAGGCCTGGGCACCGGTGATGGACGTCGACTTCGAGTACATCAACTCGGAGATCAACCCGCACTTCGCCAACATCGTGACGCCGCGCGAGTACGTGGTGGTGTGCCGCCTGCACGTCGAGCTCGACGGCGGTGGCGGCGACATCCACGTGACCCTGCCGTACTCGATGCTGGAGCCGATCCGCGAACTGCTCGACGCCGGCATCCAGAGCGACCGCAATGATCGCGACGAGAGCTGGGGCCAGACCCTGCGCGAACAGCTCAACATCGCCGAGGTGACCCTGTCCAGCGTGCTGGCCAGCAAGCGCATGACGCTGCGTGACCTGACCCAGCTGAAGGTCGGCGACATCCTGCCGATCGAGCTCAGCCCGCAGGTGCCGCTGTGCGTGGAGAACATCCCGGTGTTCACCGGCGAGTTCGGCATCGCCAACGGCATGAACGCCGTGAAGATCACTGCTACCCATCCGCCGGGCACCCGCCCGCGCGTACCCGTCATCCAGGAAGACCCGCAATGAACGATATCGACGCCCTCGAACCCACCCCGGCCCAGTTCAGCAGCCTGCAGGCCGATGAGGCGAACGGTCCGGACCTGAACCTGGACGTGATCCTTGACGTGCCGGTGACCCTGTCACTGGAAGTCGGTCGCGCCCGCCTGCCGATCCGCAACCTGCTGCAGCTCAACCAGGGCTCGGTGGTGGAACTGGAACGCGGCGCCGGCGAATCGCTGGATGTCTTCGTCAACGGCACCCTGATCGCCCACGGCGAGGTGGTGGTGATCAACGACCGCTTCGGCGTGCGCCTGACCGACGTGGTCAGCCCGAGCGAGCGGATCCGGAGACTGCGTTGAGCCTGCTGGCCTCCACCCTGCTGGCGGTCGGCAAGACCGCCGCTCCGGTCGGCCCGCAGATCGGCCAGCACGCAGCCGCCGCACCGAGCCTGTTCGGTGCGGTGCTGGCGTTGCTGGCAGTGCTGGCGCTGGTCATCGGCCTCGGCTGGCTGCTCAAGCGCCTGCCCGGCAGCGGCTTCCGCCCGGCCGAAGGCATGAAGGTGGTCGCCAGCCTGAGTGTCGGTGCCAAGGAGCGCGTGGTGGTGGTCGAGGTCAATGGCCAGCAGCTGCTGCTGGGCGTCACCGCTGGCGGCATCAACACCCTGCACACCCTGCCCGAACCGCTGCCGCCGCCCGCGCCGGTGCGCGTGCCGGACTTCAAGAATCTTCCGAATTTCGCCCAGCTGCTTCAACAGCGGCTGCGCAAGGACCCCTGACATGCGTGTCACCCGTACCCGTCTTGCCACCCTGATGCCGTGGCTGCTGATGTTCGCCCTGTGCCTGTTGCCGGCGCTGGCATTCGCCGCACCCGGCGCGCCGACCACCCCGCTGCCGGACATCAACGTCGGCAAGATCGGTGGTGCGCCGGTCAGCCTGCCGCTGCAGACCCTGCTGCTGATGACGGCGATCACCCTGATCCCGTCGATGCTGCTGGTGCTGACCTCGTTCACCCGCATCATCATCGTGCTGGGCCTGCTGCGCCAGGCGCTGGGTACCGGGCAGACGCCGTCCAACCAGGTGCTGCTGGGCCTGGCCCTGTTCCTCACCGCGATGGTGATGATGCCGACCTGGGACAAGGCCTGGAGCACCGGCATGGCGCCGTACCTCAACGGCGAGATCGACTTCCAGACCGCCTGGACGCTGACCACCACGCCGCTGCGCGGCTTCATGCTGGCGCAGATCCGCGAGACCGACCTGATGACCTTTGCCGGCATCGCCGGGCATGGCACCTACGCCAGCCCCGATGCGATCCCATTCCCGGTGCTGGTCGCCTCGTTCGTCACCAGCGAGCTGAAGACCGCCTTCGAGATCGGCTTCCTGATCTTCATCCCGTTCGTGATCATCGACCTGGTGGTGGCCAGCGTGCTGATGTCGATGGGCATGATGATGCTGTCGCCGATGCTGGTGTCGGCACCGTTCAAGATCCTGCTGTTCGTGCTGGTGGATGGCTGGGTGCTGACCGTGGGCACGTTGGCGGCGAGCTTCAATCCGGCCTGATATCCCCCGCAAAGCGCAGTCGAGTATCGCTCGACGCTACATAAGCAGATGGAACCCGAATGACTCCCGAACTTGCCCTGACCGAACTGCGTGGCGGCCTGATTACTGTGTTGTGGGTGGCCGGCCCACTGCTGCTCACCGTGCTGGTGGTCGGCGTGGTGGTCGGTGTCGTACAGGCTGCGACCCAGCTGAACGAACCGACCATCGCCTTCGTCGCCAAGGCAGCGGCGCTGACCGCGGTGCTGTTCGCGCTGGGCAGCCTGCTGATCGGCCACCTGGTTGAATTCACCACGCTGCTGTTCCAGCGCATCCCGCACCTGATCGGCTAGGACACGCGCCTCGATGGACGCCGCCACCCAGATGGCTGCCGACGGCCTGCAGGCCTTCGGCATGATCGGCACCGTGCTATGGACCATGCTGCGCATCGGCGCAGTGGCCATGGCCATGCCGATGGTCGGTACCCGTGCCGTTCCCGCGCGGGTGCGCGTGGTGCTGGCTGGGACCCTGGCCATCGCGCTGGCGCCGCTGCTGCCGCCGGTTCCGGACTGGACCGGTTTCGATGCCGCCACCGTGCTGACCATCGCCCGTGAACTGGCCATCGGCGTGGCCATCGGCTTCCTGCTGCGACTGGTGTTCGAAGCCGGCGCGATGGCCGGTGAACTGATCGCCCAGGGCACCGGCCTGGCCTTCGCGCAGATGAGTGACCCACTGCGTGGCGGCACCTCCGGCGTGATCGGCCAGTGGTTCTATCTGCTGTTCGGCCTGCTGTTCTTCACCGCCAACGGGCACCTGGCGCTGATCTCGCTGGTGGTGGACAGCTACCGGGCGCTGCCGATCGGCGCCCCGCTGCCGGACCCGCACGCCTTCTTCAGCATCGCCCCGACCTTCCTGCTGACCGTGCTGCGCGGCGCACTGACCCTGGCGATCCCGCTGACCGTGGCAATGCTGGCGGTGAATCTGGCGTTCGGCGTCCTGGCCCGTGCCGCCCCGGCGCTGAACCCGATCCAGCTCGGCCTGCCGGTCTCGCTGCTGCTGGGCCTGTTCCTGCTGGCGCTGCTGGCCGGGGAAATGGGCCCGCCGGTACAGCGCCTGTTCGATGCCGCCTTCCAGGCTGCAGACGCGGTCACACACTGACCCTGTCATCACGCATTGCCGCTTGCCATGCATTCGTTTCTGTAGCCGAACCCATGCTCGGCTGCCATTGGCCGGAACACTAGCCGAGCATGGGCCCGGCTCTACAGGGGGCGCAATTTCACGCTTTGCTGCTTGCCCTTCCCCCGGGTCTGCGCGTTAGAGTGAATGCGCGGCAACCGGGGGGATGCCGCACGTGGCCGCCGCCCTGCGTCGGCCTGCCTCATGCATGCCCCACCGTGGTTTCCGTCGACAGGCAGGTCCGGGAGACTGACGAATGCTGGTAGGCACGTACAACCCGTGGCTGGTGGCGATCTCGCTGCTGGTTGCCGTGATGGCTTCGTACACCGCGCTGGCCATGGCCGGGCGCACGGTCACTGCACCCGGCAAGGGCGCGGCTTGGTGGTGGCGCCTCGGTGGTGGCTTCGCCATGGGCCTGGGCATCTGGTCGATGCACTTCATCGGCATGCTCGCCTTCGACCTGCCCATTCCATTGGGCTACGACCTTCCCATCACCCTGCTCTCGCTTGCGCTTGCCATCGCCTCATCGGTGTTCGCGCTGTGGCTGGTCTCGCTACGCACCCTGCCCCACCCGCGGCTGGCCGGCGGCGCCCTGCTGATGGGCACCGGCATCGCCGGCATGCATTACGTCGGCATGGCGGCGATGCGCATGCAGCCAGGCATCGACTACGACCCGGGCTGGCTGTTGTTCTCGCTGATGGTGGCGGTGGCCGCCTCCTGGACTGCGCTGTACGTGGCGTTCCGCCTGCGCGCGCAGCGCACCCGCATCGGTGATCGTCTGGCGGCGGCGGGCCTGCTCGGCCTGGCCATCGTTGGCATGCACTACACCGGCATGGCCGCCGCGCGCTTTCCGGAAGGCAGCATCTGCGGCGCAGCCGTCGGCGATGGGCTGCAGAGCGAATGGCTGGCCATGCTGGTGGTGGTGCTGACCGTCGCCATCCTGGCCGTGGTGCTGGTGGTCTCCTGGCTGGACCAGCGGGTGGAGGCGCAGTTGCTGCGCCTGCGCAATTCCCTGTTGAGTACCTCATTGACCGACGCACAGCAGGAACTGACCCAGGCCGCACTGCACGATCCGCTTACCCGCCTGCCCAACCGCCTGCTGCTGCAGCGTCGCATCGTGCAGGCGCTGGCCGAGGCCGAACAGGGCGGCAGCCGCTTCGCGGTGATGTTCATGGACCTGGATGGCTTCAAGCAGGTCAACGATGCCTATGGCCACCAGGCCGGTGATGCACTGCTGGTGGCAGTGGCCGAACGCACGCGCCAGCTGCTTCGACCCAACGACATGCTGGCCCGTCTGGGCGGTGACGAATTCGTATTGGTGGTACGCATCGAGCACGATGAGGACCTGCCGACCCTGGCCCGGCGCATCCTTCAGGCGGTCGGCAGCGGTCCGTTGCTGGCCGACAACGAACTGCAGGTGACCGCCAGCATCGGCGTGGCGATCTGTCCCGACCACGCTGCCAGCGAGCGACAGCTGATGGCCTTTGCCGATGCAGCGATGTACCAGGCCAAGGAATCCGGACGCAACGCCTTCGTGCTGTTCGCCGACTGGATGAATGACAGCGCCGAACAACAGTTCCGGCTGCTGGCCGACCTGCGCCGGGCCATCGGCAGCGAGCAGCTGTTCCTGCACTACCAGCCGAAGATCCAGGTAGCCACGCAGAAAGTGGCCGGTGCCGAAGCGCTGATCCGCTGGCGCCATCCGGAGCATGGCCTGATCCCGCCGGACCGCTTCATCCGGCTGGCCGAACGCAGCGGTGCGATCAACGACATCGGGCGCTGGGCGCTGGACCAGGCCTGCCTGCAGCTGCGGCGCTGGCACGATGCCGGCCACGAGGGCTGGTCGATGTCGGTGAACCTGTCGCCGGTGCAGTTCAGTTCGCCGCACCTGCTGCAGGATGTGCGCGAAGTGATCGAACGCTACGACATTGCCCCACGCCACCTGGTGCTGGAAATCACCGAAAGCACGGTCATGCGCGATACCGATGCCAGCCTGCGCCTGCTGCAGGCGCTGTCGGCGCTGGGCGTGGGCATCTCCATCGATGACTTCGGCACCGGCTACTCCAGCCTGCTGTACCTGAAGCGGCTGCCCGCCACCGAGATCAAGATCGACCATGCCTTCGTACGCGATCTGGAGCACAGCGCCGAGGATGTGGTGATCGTCTCGGCGATCGTGGCACTGGGCCACGCGCTCGACATGGACATCGTGGCCGAGGGCGTGGAGACCGCCGCACAGCGCGCCTACCTGGAGCGCCTGGGCTGCGACTTCCTGCAGGGCTACCTGCTCGGCCGCCCGGTCGACGCCGCCCGCTTCATGCAGCTGCACGACCTGCCTCGCCCACGGGTGGAGCTGGCGCAGAGCCCGCCGACGCAGCACCCGCCCGGCTGACACCGGGCCGCGCGCCCACCGGGCACGCCCCGGGGCTGCCGGTACCTGCTCTGGTAGGTGCCAACCTTGGTTGGCACATGAACCCATCACGGAACGGTTCTTGCACGCACCCCGGCATCCCCTGCCGCAGTGCCCGTGATGTCCGAGAACGAATCCGCCGGCGAAAAGACCGAACAACCTACCGAAAAACGCCTGCGCGACGCCCGTGAACAGGGCAACCTGCCGCGCTCGCGCGAACTTGGCACGGCCGCCGTGTTCGGCGCCGGCGTGCTGGCGGTGATGGCCATGAGCGGCTCGATCGGCCGTGGTGCAAGCGCCTGGATGAAGCACGCACTCAGCCCTGAGCAGAGCCTGCGGCAGAACCCGAAGGAACTGTTCGGCCACTTCGGCGACCTGCTGCTGCAGTTCATGCTGGTGATCGCGCCGCTGGTGCTGGTCTGCCTGCTGGCCAGTTTCGTCGCCCCGCTGGTGATGGGCGGCCTGCGCTGGTCGCAGAAGGCGATGATGCCCGACTTCAACCGCATGAACCCGATGAGCGGGCTCAAGCGCCTGTATGGCCCTGAAGCCATCGCCGAGTTCACCAAATCGCTGCTGCGCGTGGCCTTCGTCGGCGTCGCCGCCGGGCTGGTGGTGTGGACCGGCTTCGACACCCTGCGCGGGCTGATCCACCACCCGCTGGAGACCGCCATCACCGACGGCCTAGGCTTCACCCTGCGCCTGCTGCTGGCCACCGCCGGCGCGATGCTGGTGCTGGCCGCCATCGATGCGCCCTACCAGCGCTGGAACTGGATGCGCAAGCTGAAGATGACGCGTGAAGAGCTGCGCCGGGAAATGAAGGAAAGCGAGGGCAGCCCCGAGGTCAAGGGCCGCATCCGCCAGCTGCAGCAGCAGATGGCCAACCGCCGGATGATGGAGGCGGTGCCCACCGCCGACGTGGTGGTGGTCAACCCCACCCACTACGCGGTGGCCCTGAAGTACGAGGGCGGCGCCATGAACGCCCCCACCGTGGTCGCCCTGGGCGTGGACGAGACCGCCCTGCGCATCCGTGAAGTGGCCGACGGCAACAAGGTGGCGATCGTCTCCGCCCCGCCTTTGGCACGGGCCTTGTATCGGGAAGGCCAACTCGGAAAGGAAATCCCCGTGAGACTGTATTCGGCCGTCGCCCAGGTCCTGTCCTACGTCTACCAGCTGCGCGCCTGGCGCACTGGCCCGATGCCGGACGCCCCGCACATCCAGGTGGATGAATTCGGCAAGGGAGGCCGCCCGTGAGCGCCCAGCCCTCCACCGGTTTCAACACCCGCCGCGCCCTGGAAATGATCCGCCAGGGCCTTGGCGCACCGCTGATCGTGCTGGCCCTGCTGGCCATGGTCGTGGTGCCGCTGGCCGCGCCGGTGCTCGATGCCCTGTTCACCTTCAACATCGCCATCTCGCTGATGGTGCTGCTGGCGGTGGTCTACGTGAAGCGCCCGCTGGACTTCACGATCTTCCCGATCGTGCTGCTGATCACCACCATGCTGCGGCTGGCGCTGAACGTAGCCTCCACCCGCGTCATCCTGCTGAACGGCCAGAACGGCCACGACGCCGCGGGCAAGGTCATCGCCGCGTTCGGCGAATTCGTGATCGGCGGCAACTACGCGGTCGGCATCGTGGTGTTCGCGATCCTGACCATCATCAATTTCGTGGTCATCACCAAGGGCGCCGGCCGCGTCTCGGAAGTGACCGCACGCTTCATCCTCGACGCGATGCCCGGCAAGCAGATGGCGATCGACGCCGACCTCAACGCCGGTTTGCTGACGCGCGAAGAAGCCAAGCTGCGCCGCGAGGAAGTCCGCGAGGAAGCCGACTTCTACGGTGCGATGGACGGTGCCAGCAAGTTCATCCGTGGTGATGCCATCGCCGGCATCCTGATCCTGTTCATCAACATGCTCGGCGGCCTGGCCGTGGGCGTGCTGCAGCATGGCATGCCGTTCGGCGAAGCCGCTGCCACCTACACCCTGCTGTCCATCGGTGACGGCCTGGTGGCGCAGCTGCCGGCCCTGCTGGTCTCCAGTGCAGTGGCCATGCTGGTCACCCGCGCCTCACGTTCGCAGGACATGGCCCAGGCCATGACCGGCCAGGTGTTCGGCCAGTACCGCGCGCTGGCAATCACCGCCGGCATCATCGGCGTGGTCGGCCTGGTGCCGGGCATGCCCAACGTCGCTTTCCTGACGCTGTCCGCGATCCTCGGCTTCATCGCCTGGAAGGTCTACCGCAAGGGCAAGGCCGCGGCCACCGATCCGGCAGCCGCAGGCAATGACGCTGCCGCGCTCAACGCACTTGGCCGCCCGGCGGCACCGGCTCCGACTGCCGAACTGAGCTGGGACGAACTGCGCCCGGTCGATCCGCTGGGCCTGGAGGTCGGCTATCGGCTGATCCCGCTGGTGGACAGCAGCCAGGGCGGCGAACTGATGGCACGCATCAAGGGCGTGCGGCGCAAGCTCACCCAGGACGTCGGTTTCCTGATCCCGTCGGTGCACATCCGCGACAACCTGGAACTGCCGGCCAACGGCTACCGCGTGCTGGTGCACGGCGTACCGGTAGCCACCGCCGAGATCCACCCCGACCGTGAGCTGGCGCTGGACCCGGGCAGCGCGCTCGGCGCACTGGAAGGCATCGCCGGCAAGGACCCCGCGTTCGGCCTGGATGCCACCTGGATCCAGCCGCACCAGCGCGCCCAGGCCGAAACGCTCGGCTACACCGTGGTCGATCCGGCCACCGTGGTCGCCACCCACCTTTCGCACCTGATCCGCGAGCACGCGCCGGAACTGCTCGGCCACGAGGAAGTGCAGCACCTGCTGGCCAACCTGGCCAAGAGCGCGCCCAAGCTCGTCGAAGATCTGACGCCGAAGGCGCTGCCGCTGTCGGCCGTGGTGCGCGTGTTGCAGAACCTGCTGGTCGAACGCATTCCGATCCGCCAGCTGCGCAAGATCGCCGAAGCACTGGTCGAACACGCTCCGAACAGCCAGGACCCGGCGGTGCTGACCGCTGCCGTGCGCACCGCGCTGGGCCGCTTCATCGTGCAGGAGATCGCCGGAATGTCGGCGGAGCTGCCGGTGTTCACCCTCAACCCGCAATTGGAACGTGTCTTGCAGGAGTCCACGCAGGGCAACGGCGCCGCGCTGGAACCCGGACTCGCTGAGCGACTGCACCAGAGCCTGGCCGAATGTGTCAGCAAGCAGGAAGCCCGCAACGAGCCCGCGGTCGTGCTGGTACCTGGCCCGGTGCGCGCCGCGCTGGCCCGCCTGGTCCGCCACAGCGTTCCGTCGCTGTCGGTCCTGGCCTACAGCGAGGTGCCGGAGGACAAGCGCCTGAAGCTGGTCGGAACGATCAGCTGACGCCGCCCTCCGAAGCGCCAGAAAACAGACACCACTTTCGAACCAACGCAACAGACAGATACCAAGGGGAACCCGCACCGTGCAGACCACCGACCACCCGAGTTCTCCGACCGCCACCCCGCCGTCTTCGTCCCGTGACCACAGCATGAAAATCAAACGATTCGTCGCCGCCGACATGCGCTCGGCCATGAACCTGGTGCGCAAGGAACATGGTCCTGACGCCGTGATCCTGTCCAACCGCCGGATCGAGGAAGGCATCGAGATCGTCGCCGCCGCCAACTACGACGAGAGCGCCGTGCAGCGTGCACTGGAAGCCTCGCGCCGCGACGTGGCGCCGCCGCCGGCACCCAAGCCGCGCACCGCTGCCGATGCAGTGATCGCCGCGGTCACCCGTCGCCGCAGCACCACCCCGGCGCCGGAACCGGTGGCCGCCACCACCTCGGCGGTGGCCGCCCTCGCCCGCGCCGCCGTCGGCGCCACCGGGCGCACCCTGGACAGTGCCGACGAGATCGTACCGACCCGCGGCAGCACCGGCTTCGCCGCCACCCTGGCACGCGCCGCCGTCAACGAACCGGCGCTGCCGGAGCAGATCTTCGCCCCGTTCGCCGAGGCCATCGTCGCAGCGGAACCCGCCAGCGCCACGCCGGCCAACCGCGCCCGCTTCCAGATCGACCCACCGCACGAGGCGCATCACGAAAGCGCGGCCCCGGCCGTGCAGCCGCCGCCGCTGCCGACCGCTGCCGTGACCGAAGCGCAGCCCACGATCGCCGCCAGCGAACCGGCAGCGGTCGAAGCCGCCGGCGAAGCCAGCCCGGCCCCCATGCTGGCCCCGGCCCCGGCGCTGACCCTGGTTGCCCAGGACGACGCCGAGATCCGCCAGCTGCGCCAGGAAGTGGCCGGCATGCGCCAGGTGATCGAGCGCGAGATGAACCGCTTCACCGACGAGCGCCTGCGCGGCTGCCCGGTGCGCGCCACCGCACTGGACCTGATGGACGAGTATGGCTTCGATGCCGGCCTCGCCCGCGACGTGGCCATGCAGATCCCGCTGGAGACCGAAGCCCACCGTGGCCGTGGCCTGATGCTGGGGCTGATCTCGCGCAAGCTGCCGATCGCCCCGGTCGACCCGCTGGAAGAAGGCGGTGTGATCGCACTGGTCGGCCCCACCGGCGCCGGCAAGACCACCACCATCGCCAAGCTGGCCTCGCGCTTCGCCGAGAAGCACGCTGCGCGTGACGTCGCCCTGGTCACCACCGACACCACCCGCATCGGCGCCCGCGAGCAGCTGTACGGCTACGGCCGCCAGCTCGGCATCGCCGTGCACGAGGCCAACAGCGGCACCGACCTGGACCAGCTGCTGGAACGCCTGAAGGACTACAAGCTGGTGCTGATCGACACCGCCGGCCTGGGCCCGCGCGACCGCGCACTGGCCGCCCAGCTGCAGTGGCTGCGCGCCGCGCGCCAGGTCCGCACCCTGCTGGTGCTGCCGGCCAACACCAGCTTCGGCGACATGGACGAGGTGGTCCGCCGCTTCGGCGCCGCCAACCTGCAGGGCCTGGTGCTGAGCAAGCTGGACGAGACCGGCCGCTTCGGCAACGCCCTGTCGGTGGCCGTGGACCATGCCCTGCCGATCACCTGGGTGACCGATGGCCAGGACGTCCCGGAGGACCTGCACCGGGCCAGTGCAGCCAATCTTGTACTTCGCCTTGAAGATTTGCGCCGAGCGGCCGATATGCCCTGCAACCCGGAGTTGAACCATGCCGTCGCGTGAGTACGCCAAGCTGACCAAGACCTTCCCGCTGTCGGCCACCCGCAGCGAGCCGCTCGGCCCTGTGCGCACCATCGCCGTGACCGGCGGCAAGGGCGGCGTGGGCAAGACCAACGTGTCGGCCAACCTGGCCGTGGCGTTGGCCGGCATGGGCAAGCGCACGCTGCTGCTGGACGCCGACCTCGGCTTGGCCAACATCGACGTGATCCTGGGGCTGAACCCCACCTTTACGTTGGCCGACCTGGTCGCCGGCCGCTGCTCGCTGGAAGACGTCATTGTCGAAGGCCCGAACGGCGTGCTGGTGGTCCCGGCCGCGTCCGGCCGCCGCCACATGGCCGAGCTCGCCCCGGCCGAGCACGTTGGCCTGGTCAACGTGTTCTCCGAGCTGGAACGCGAACTGGACATCATGGTGGTGGACACCGCCGCCGGCATCACCGACGGCGTACTGACCTTCTGCCAGGCCGCGCAGGACACCGTGGTGGTGGTCTGTGACGAGCCGGCCTCGATCACCGACGCGTATGCGCTGATCAAGGTGTTGTCGCGCGAGCGCGGCGTGGACCGTATCCAGGTGGTAGCCAACATGGTGCGCGACCCGAACGAGGGCCGCGTGCTGTACGAGAAGCTGACCCGCGTCTGCGAGAAGTTCCTCGCCGATGTCTCACTGAACTACCTGGGCTGTGTGCCGCAGGATGACTGGCTGCGCCTGTCGGTGCAGCGCCAGCAGCCGGTGGTGAAGGCCTATCCGTCCAGCCCCGCCGCGCTTGCGATCACCGAGATCGCGCGCCGCACCGCACGCTGGCAGGCGCCGACCGAACCGCGTGGCGGCGTTGAATTCTTCCTCGAACGCATCCTCAAGCAGCGCGGGGTGGCGGCATGAAAGGCGCAGCCCAATACAGGGAAGTGCAGCGCTCGGCAGCCAACGAGGTCATCGCCCTGCACTCGGACCTGGTGCGGCGCATCGCCCACCACCTCGCCGCACGCCTGCCTGCCAGCGTCGAAGTCGACGATCTGATCCAGGCCGGCATGATGGGACTGATCGAGGCCTCGCGCAGCTATGACGCCGACCAGGGTGCTTCGTTCGAGACCTACGCCTCGATCCGCATCCGCGGTTCGATGATCGATGAGATCCGCCGTGGTGACTGGGTGCCGCGTTCCGTGCACCGCCGTGCTCGTGATGCCGCCGCCACCATCCGCCGCCTGGAACAGAGCAGTGGCCGCGCCGCCAGCGCCACCGAAGTGGCCGCTGCGATGGAGATGCCGCTGCCCGAGTACCTGCGACTGATGGAAGACGCTGCGCGCGGCCAGGTGCTGAGCCTGGAATCGCGCATCGAGGACCAGGGCGAGCTGGACACCGTCGCCCAAGGCGGACCGACCCCGCAGCAGGTGCTGGAGCGGGGCGAATTCGGTCGCGAACTGGGCAAGGCCATTGGCCACCTGCCCGAGCGCGAACAGCTGGTGCTTTCGCTCTACTACGAGCAGGAACTGAACCTGAAGGAGATCGGCGCGGTGCTCGGCGTGAGCGAGTCGCGGGTCTGCCAGATCCACGGCCAGGCCGTGCTGCGCCTGCGTGGTCGACTGAAGATTTTCGAGGCGGCAGACGCCGGCCTGGAAGAATGAACATGCCCGAGGTGGCTGCCCCCGGCCACCCGGAATGAACAACAAAGGAATTCTGCTTTGAACAAGAACATGCGCATCCTGATCGTCGACGACTTCTCGACCATGCGTCGAATCGTCAAGAACCTGCTGGGCGATCTGGGCTTCACCAATACCGCCGAAGCCGAGGACGGGCATGCTGCGCTGTCGCTGCTGCAGAGCCAGCCGTTCGATTTCGTGGTCACCGACTGGAACATGCCGGTGATGACCGGCATCGAGCTGCTCAAGGCGATCCGCGCCGATGCCAAGCTGAAGACCCTGCCAGTGCTGATGGTCACCGCGGAAGCCAAGCGCGAGCAGATCATCGAAGCCGCCCAGAGCGGTGTGAACGGCTACATCATCAAGCCGTTCACCGCACAGACGCTGGAAGAGAAGCTCGGCAAGATCTTCGAACGCCTGGCGGCCAGCGCCTGATGGATACCACGGTCGACAAGAACGCCCTCGCCCTGCGCCTGCAGGAAGCCCTGGATGCGCTGGAGTCCGGTGACGAGGCCGCCTGGCGGCAGCGCATCGACGGACTGGTCGCGCTGCGCACGCAGCCGATGATGAGCGGCCTTTCGCGGCTGGCCCGCGAACTGGGACAGGCGCTGGGTGAACTGCCGACCGTACCCAGCGAAGCCGGCGAACTGGACGATGCCTGCGCGCGCCTGGACCACGTGGTGGCGATGACCGAACAGGCCACGCACCGCACCCTGGACCTGGCCGAAGAATGCCGCAGCCTGACCGAACAGCTGCGCGCCGAAGGCCTGCAGCCGGGCCAGGACGCGCAGCTCGAGCGCATCCGCCACAACCTCACCGAGATCGCCCTGACCCAGAGCTACCAGGACCTGACCGGCCAGATCATCCGCCGCGTGGTCGGCATCGTCCGCCGCGTGCATGAAGGTTTCGGCGCGCTCGGCCTGCCGCCGGAACAGCATCGCACCGACCCGGAACTGGCCGGGCCGGCACTGAAGGGACTGGACCGCCACGCGGTCTCGCAGAACGACGCCGACGACCTGTTGTCGGATCTGGGGCTGTAAGCATGAGCGCGGTATCCGACGACATCACTGCCGATTTCATCATCGAGGCGCAGGAGATCCTGGATCGCCTCGGCGAACAGCTGGTGTCGCTGGAGCAGGCACCGCAGGACAGCGATCAGCTCAACGCGGTGTTCCGCGGCTACCACACGCTCAAGGGCGGTGCAGGCTTCCTCGGCGTCACCGCCATGGTCGAGCTGTGCCACGCCGCTGAAGAAGCGCTGGGCGCCGCGCGTGCCGGCCAGGCCGTGCTGCAGGCCCACCACTTCGATGCCGCCCAGCAATCGCTGGACTACCTGCAGTCGATGCTGGATGCCGTGTCTTCCGGCACAGAACCGGGCTATGCACCGCCGGACCTGATCGCCCAGTTCGACGTGCATGGCGGCGGCGCCGCCGCGCCCGTGGCCACCACCGCACCCGCTGCCGGTGGCAGCGACCTGATCACCGACGACGAATTCGAGGCCCTGCTCGACCAGCTGCACGGCGGCAACGCGCCGACCGCGGTCGCGCCAGCGAAGAAGGCTGACGACGGACTGATCAGCGAAGACGAATTCGAAGCCCTGCTCGACCAGCTGCACGGTGGCGCCGCCCCGGGCGCCAAGCCCGCTGCGGTAGTGGCGCCGGCGCCGACCGCCGTCCCGCGCCCGGCGGCCGCACCGGCACCGGCGGCCAAGCCGGCCGCCAAGCCGCTGGCCGAAGCCGAACACACCGTGCGCGTGGACACCAAGCGCCTGGATGCGATCGTCAATCTGATCGGCGAACTGGTGCTGTCGCGCAATCGGCTCAAGACCCTGCGTGCGCGCCTGCGCGACGAGGAGCTGGACCGCGCCGTGTCCACTCTGGATATCGCCACGGCCCGC
Source organism: Stenotrophomonas sp. GD03794 (assembly GCF_029842145.1). NCBI lineage: Bacteria > Pseudomonadati > Pseudomonadota > Gammaproteobacteria > Lysobacterales > Lysobacteraceae > Stenotrophomonas > Stenotrophomonas sp. GD03794. The sequence goes on along the minus strand of NZ_JAOCFV010000005.1, from coordinate 9,960 downwards.
CTGCAGTCGGCCGTGATGCGTACCCGCATGCAGCCGGTGGGCAAGGTGTTCTCGCGCTTCCCCAAGGTCGCCCGCGACGTCGCCCGCTCGCTGAAGAAGGAAGTGGACCTGGAGCTGATCGGCGCCGAGACCGAGCTCGACCGCAACCTGGTGGAAGCCCTGGCCGACCCGCTGGTGCACCTGGTCCGTAACGCCATCGACCATGGCGTGGAAATGCCCGACCTGCGCGAAGCACAGGGCAAGCCACGGATGGGCCATGTGCGCCTGTCGGCACAGCAGGAAGGTGACTACGTCAGCATCGAGGTACAGGACGATGGCGCCGGCATCGACCCGGAAAAGCTGCGCGCGAAGGCACGCGAGAAGGGCCTGATCGACCCGGAAGCCGCCGCCCGCCTGAGCAGCGAGGAATGCCTGCACCTGGTATTCCTGCCAGGCTTCTCGACCAAGCAGCAGGTCACCGACATCTCCGGCCGTGGTGTCGGCATGGACGTGGTGCAGTCGCGGATCCGCGAGCTTAGCGGCCAGATCCAGATCCAGTCGGAACTGGGACGTGGCAGCCGCTTCATGATCCGAGTACCACTGACCCTGGCGATCCTGCCGACCCTGCTGGTGCAGGCCGGTGAGGATGTCTATGCGCTGCCACTGGCGCGCGTGATGGAAGTGCTGCACGCGCCGCGCACGTCGCTCGGCTGGTTCGACGGCCGCGCCGTGCTTGACCGCCGCTCGCACACCCTGCCGCTGGTCGATCTGCGCCAGTGGCTGGATGTGACGCCGGCCGCGTCGACCCTGCTGACCATCGTGGTGCTGCAGGCCGGCGAAGCGCGCTTCGGCCTGGTCGTGGACCAGGTGCGCGGGCGCGAGGAAGTGGTGATCAAGCCGCTGCCGAAAGCCCTGCGTGGCCTGCGCGGTTACGCCGGTGCAACCTTGATCGGCGATGGTCGCATGGCGCTGATCCTGGACGTGGATGGACTGCGCAGCCCACATGACTGACCCGCTTGCTGAACCCGTAAAACTGTGAAGTCGCACCAGTAGCCCGTACCGGTGTCTCAAGTCCCATTCATACAAGCCGATACCGGATCCATGGATAGACTCAGCCTCATTGGACTCTTTCTCGCCCTGGCCTCGCTGGTCGGTGGCAGCATCCTCAAGGGCGCCGGCCTGGCGTCGTTGTGGTCGCCTGCGGCGTTCGTGATCGTCATCGTCGGCACCATCGCCGCGATCCTGCTGCATACCTCGCCGGCGGTGTTCAAGCATGCGTTCAAGATCGTGCGCTGGGTCGTGCGCCCGCCGCACAGCGATCGCCGCGAACTGATCCAGCAGATCGTCGAGTGGAGCAACATCGCCCGCCGCCAGGGCCTGCTGGGCCTGGAATCGCAGGTGGAAGCACAGCAGGACCCGTTCCTGCGCAAGGGCCTGCAGCTGCTGGTGGACGGCGTCGAACCCGAATCGATGCGGCACATGCTGGAAATCGAACTGGGCAGCCAGGAACACCAGGACCAGGCCGGTGCCAAGGTCTTCGAAGCGATGGGCATCTATGCGCCAACGCTGGGCATCATCGGTGCCGTGCTCGGCCTGATCGCGGTGATGAAGAACCTGGCCGATCCGAGCAAGCTCGGCCACGGCATCGCCGCCGCGTTCACCGCCACCATCTACGGCATCGCCTCGGCCAATCTGCTGTTCCTGCCGATCTCGGCCAAGCTCAAGAGTGTGATCTCGCACAACACCCGCGACCGCGAAATGGTCATCGAAGGCCTGATCTCGATCGCCCAGGGCGAGAACCCGCGCAACATCGAAACCAACCTCTCCGGCTTCCTGCACTGACATGGCCCGCCGCAAGCACCACGAAGAGCACGCCAACCATGAAGCATGGGCGATCCCCTATGCCGACCTGATGACGCTGCTGCTCGCCTTCTTCGTGGTCATGTATGCGATTTCCTCGGTGAACGAGGGCAAGTACCGGATCATGGCCGACGCGCTCACCGACGCCTTCGGTGGCGCACCACGCACGATCAATCCGGTGCAGGTCGGCAACAAGCAGGTGCAGGGCGGTGGCTGGGACAGCCCGTCGGTGATCAAATCCGGTACCAAGATCGGCCCGTCCGCGCCGGCACCGTCGCACGACCCGACCCTGCTGCCGTCGATGGCCTCGCAGATGCGCATGCCTGTTTCGGTGCACAACCAGGAGCAGATCGCGCGCGCCGAGCGCCAGCTCAACAGCATCGCTGACCGCCTCACCGCCGCACTGGCGCCGCTGATCGACCGCGGCATGATCAGCGTGCGCCGCACCGAACTGTGGATCGAAGTCGAGATCAACAGCGACATCCTGTTCCCCACCGGCTCGGCGGCGCTGGACGTACATGCGCGGCAGACCCTGGCCAGCCTGGCCGAGGTCCTGCGCGACGTACCCAACAGCGTGCGCGTGGAAGGCCACACCGACAACGTGCCGATCGCCACTGCCACGTTCCCGTCGAACTGGGAGCTGTCAGCCGGGCGCGCGGCCAGCGTGGTGCACCTGTTCGCCGACCAGGGCGTGCAGCCGTCACGGCTGGCCATGGTCGGCTACGGCCAGTTCCGCCCGCGCGAAGAGAACGACAGCGCGCAGGGCCGCAACCGCAACCGCCGGGTGATGGTCATCATCCTGGCTGACACCTCGCATTCGGTGGATCCGCTGGGCCAGCGCCTGAACGCTGCCACCGGCGCCGCCGACAGCACCAGCACCGAGCAGGCCGCCGCAACGCCGGCCAGCACCGCCACTTCCCCCATCGCACCGGTGACGTTGCCGCCGGTGCCGGCTGGCAGCCGTGTCGGCGCCGCCGTTCCCCCGGCAATGAAGGAGTAATCCGATGCGCATCTGGGCAGTCGCCAACCAGAAGGGCGGAGTCGGCAAGACCACCACCACCCTCGCCCTCGGCCGCGGCCTGGCCGCACTTGGCCATCGCGTACTGCTGATCGATCTCGATCCGCATGCCTCGCTCAGCCGCGCGTTCGGCGTGCCGGTGGATCCGCCGCCGGCCGGCGTACTGGAACTGTTCGGCGCCCCGCCCGCAGACCTCGCCAGCCTGTGCCATGCCAGCAGCATCCATGGCCTGGACTACGTCTGTGCGCAGTCGGCGCTGGCCACGCTGGAGCGCCGCAGCGCCAACCAGCCTGGCCTCGGCCTGGCCCTGCAGAACGCGCTGGCACGCCACCAGGGCCAGCACGACTACATCCTGCTGGACTGTGCGCCGACCCTCGGCCTGCTGATGATCAACGCACTGGCCGCGGCCGACCGCCTGATCATCCCCACCCAGGCCGAGCCGCTGGCACTGCATGGGCTCGATGGCATGGTCCGCACCGGCGAGATGGTCGAGCGCTCGCGCCGCCGTCCGCTGCCGATATCGATCCTGCCGACCCTGTTCGACCGCCGCACGCGCGCAGGCAACGAGTCGCTGCGCACGATGCAGGATCGTCACGGCAGCCGCGTGTGGGAAGACGCGATTCCGATCGATACCCGCATCAGCAACGCGGCGGGCCTGACCCTGCCGAGCGTCGGCGAGGACTACCCGGGCCGCGGCCTGGCCGCCTATCGCCGCGCCCTGAACTGGATCCTCGGCGAGGACGCCCGTGCCCTGGAGCAGGCCGCATGAACAGCACCGGCGTACTGGACGACTATCTGGACGAACTGCTGGGCGAAGCGATCGCCCCGGCGGCCGTCGTGCTGCCAACGCCGGACAGCGCCGCCCCGGCTTCGGCCAGCGCATCGGAACCGGAGCGCGAGCCGACCTGGGATGACCTGCCGGCCGAGGTGATCTACGAAACCGAGACCGTCGCCGCTGCGCCTGCCGTCGACAACGCCACGCTCGAAGCCGCCTTCGAGGCCGCCGCAACGGCCGAGCGCGAGCCCACCTGGGACGATCTGCCCGCCGAAGTGATCTACGAAACGGGGACTGCTTCTGCTGCCGCGGCAGAGGACGACGCAGCACTGGAGGCCGCCTTCGAGGCCGCCGCAATGCCTGTCGCCGCCCTCGAGCGCGAACCGACCTGGGATGACCTGCCTGACGAGGTGATCCACGAGACGGCCCCTGCGCCTGCCACCGCCCAGGCAGGCCCGGAACCCACCTGGGACGATCTGCCGGACGAAGTGATCTACGAGACCGATACGGCCGACAGCCATCGACTCGCCCACACCGACAGCCCCGGCCTGCAGGCAGCGTTCGAAGCCGCTGCCGGTGGCGAGGACGTTGCCACGCCGCCGCCGGCCGTGGTCGCAGCACCGGTTGCAGCGCGGGCGCAACACCCTGCCCCGGCCGCACGCGCGGCCGCCGCGCCGCCGCCGCGCGTGGCCGTGGATGCCCCCGCCAGCAGCCGTCCCAGCAACTGGCAGGAACTGCAGGCCCAGGCCCACCAGCCGGCCCGCAGCCCACACCCGCAGAACCGCCGTGCCGGCGAGCGCACCTCGCGCTGGCTGCGCCTGCGCTGCGGCACCCAGGCCTATGCACTGGAACTGCTGAAAGTGCAGGAAGTGGTGCTGCCAGTGCCGCTGCTGCCCCTGCGCGGCACTGCGCCGGCCATGCTGGGCATCATGAACCTGCGTGGCCAGGTGGTACCGGTGATGGACCTCGGCCTGCACCTCGGCGCCGCCCCCGCCGAGGACGATTCGCAGACCCGAATCGTGGTGCTGGAAGAAGACGGCGAAACCATCGGCCTGCGCGTGTCGGCAGTGGAAGACGTTGCCAACCTCACCGACTCGCAGATCGAGCCGCCCGATACCGCGCGCATCTGCCAGATCTCCAACGATCTGTTCCGTGGCGTGGCCCGGGTCAGCCAGCGGCCAATGATCCTGCTGGATGCCACCCGGCTGTTGAACTGAGCGCAAAAAAGGGGACGGAGGGGATTAAGTCGCAATCGACCAGGCTCTCCCGCAGCCACCCTCGGCAACGGCGACCACGCAGTGGGGACGTAAGGTGTTGATCCAACGGATCAACTCCTTGCGTCCCCGACAGGCACCGCATCGGCGCAAAGCGCCGAGCCAGTTGCGACTTAATCCCCTCCGTCCCCTTTTGGATGGCGTCCCCGAAGAACACCGCATCGACGCGCCGCGTCGATTCTTCTAAAGAACCCCGCCGGGGTGCCGTTATGGATCACGGAACCGTTTGTCCGGAGCAACGATGAGCACTGTCGAACTGGGTGAGGATCTCGGCATCGAGAGCAGCACCGAGCTCAAGAACCGCCTCGCCCCGCTGGTGGCGCAGGCGGGCGAGCTGACCCTGGATGCCAGCCAGGTCGCCCGCATCCACACGGCCGCCGTGCAGGTGCTGTGTGCGTTCGTGCAGGCCCGCCGCGAGGCAGGCCTGGGCACCGGCTTCCACGGTTGCACCGCAACCTTCCGTGACGCCGCGCGCCTGCTGGGCGTCACCCAGGCCCTGGGCCTGGACGTAACCCATGACAACCTGAAATCTGTGGAGAACGCTGCATGAGCGCACGTATCTTGGTGGTGGACGATTCGGCGTCGATGCGCCAGATGGTTTCCTTCGCCCTCACCTCGGCCGGTTTTGCCGTCGAAGAAGCTGAAGACGGCGCGGTCGCGCTCGGTCGCGCCAAGGGCCAGCGCTTCAATGCGGTGGTCACCGACGTCAACATGCCGAACATGGACGGCATCGCGCTGATCCGCGAACTGCGCCAGCTGCCGGACTACAAGTTCACGCCGCTGCTGATGCTGACCACCGAATCGGCTGCCGACAAGAAGTCCGAAGGCAAGGCCGCCGGTGCCACCGGCTGGCTGGTCAAGCCGTTCAATCCGGAACAGCTGGTCGCCACCGTGCAGAAAGTGCTGGGCTGACCGCCCGCCACCGCTCCCCCTCTTCGCTTCCGGACCACCACTGCCATGAGCATGGACCTGCAACGCTTCCACGCCACCTTCTTCGAGGAGAGCCGCGAAGGCCTCGACGCGATGGAGGCTGGCCTGCTGGCCCTGGAATCGGGGCAGCAGGACGCGGAGATCATCAATTCGGTGTTCCGCGCCGCCCACTCGATCAAGGGCGGCGCCGGCACCTTCGGCTTCGATGCGATCGCCGGCCTGACCCATGTGCTGGAAACGCTGCTCGATGAGCTGCGTGCCGGCAAGCGGGCGCTGGAAGGCCACGCCGTCGACGCCATGCTGTCCTCGGTGGACGTGCTGCGCGCCCTGCTGCGCGAAGCCGAACACGGCCAGGCCGCCGATCCCGCCGCAGTTGCTGCGGTGAAGGCGCGCCTGGAGGCGGTTCTTTCCGGTCAGGCCGCAGCGAGCGCCCCGGCGGCCGCCGCAGCCAAGGTGGACGATACGCCGGAAGCCTGGCAGATCGGCTTCACCCCGGCGCCATCGCTGTTCATGAGCGGCAACGACCCGCTGCGCATCATCCGCGAACTTGAGCACCTGGGTTCGCTGCAGGTTGCCGCGCGCATGGACCGCCTGCCGGGCTTCGCCCAGCTCGATCCGCTCGAAGCCCACCTGGCGTGGGACCTGGGCCTGGTCGGCAAGGTGCCGCGCAGCAAGATCGAAGACACCTTTGCCTGGGTGCTGGACGACTGCGAGCTGGACATCCGTCCCGCCGCGCCGCCGAGCCTGGCCACCCAGGCACCGGTTGCAGCAGCCCCTTCCACACCTCCTGCCGCAACATCCGCAGCACCCGCTGCAGCGACCGCCAGCGGCGGCGCTGCCCAGGAAGCCGAAACCTCGATCCGGGTCAGCGTCGACAAGGTCGATGCACTGATCAACCTGGTCGGCGAACTGGTCATCACCCAGGCCATGCTCAAGCAGGTCTCGCACGCACTGGACCCGGTCCACGCCGAGAGCCTGTTCGCCGGCCTGGACCAGCTTGAACGCAACACCCGCGACCTGCAGGAAGCAGTGATCGGCGTGCGCATGCTGCCGGTCGATGCGGTGTTCCGCCGCTTCCCGCGCCTGGTCCGCGACCTGTCCAGCCGCCTCGGCAAGCAGGTGCGCCTGCGTACCGTCGGCGAAGGCACCGAACTGGACAAGGGCCTGATCGAGAAGATCGCCGATCCGCTGGTGCACCTGGTACGCAACTCGATCGACCACGGTCTGGAAATGCCCGACGTGCGTCGCGGTGCGGGCAAGGACGAAACCGGCACGATCACCCTGGCGGCCTCGCATCAGGGCGGCCACATCGTCATCGAAGTCAGCGACGACGGTCGCGGCCTGGACCGCACCAAGATCCTGGCCAAGGCCCACGAACGCGGCCTGGCGGTGCCGGACAACCCGACCGATTCGCAGGTCTGGGACCTGATCTTCCAGCCGGGCTTCTCCACTGCGGATGCAGTCACCGATCTGTCCGGGCGTGGCGTCGGCATGGACGTGGTCCGCCGCAACATCCAGGCACTGGGTGGCGAGGTGCAGATCGAGAGCAGCCTCGGTGCTGGTACGCGCACGCTGATCCGCCTGCCGCTGACCCTGGCCATCCTCGATGGCATGACCGTGGCGGTGGCCGGCGAAACCCTGATCCTGCCACTGGCCTACGTGCTGGAAGCCCTGCAGCCGCAGGCCGAGGACATCCGCAGCATGGCCGGCGAGGGCCGCGTGCTGCGCGTGCGTGGCGAGTACCTGCCGATCCTGTCGCTGAGCGAGTACTACGGCTACGGCAACCGCGCACCGGGCAGCGAATCGCTGGTGGTGGTGGTGGAAGGCGATGGCCAGAAGATCGCACTGGAAGTGGACGAGCTGGTCGGCCAGCAGCAGGTGGTAGTGAAGAACATCGAGAACAACTACCGCCGCATCGGCGGAGTGTCCGGCGCCACCATCCTCGGCGATGGCCGCGTCGCGCTGATCGTCGACATCGGCGGACTGGTGCGCTCGCTGCGGATGTCGCAGGCCGCCTGATCCACGTTGCATGCGTGCACTGGACCGCCGCCCTTCGGGGCGGCGGTTTTTGTTTGCGTGCGCTCCGGCCATGTGTGGCCGGGGTCAGATCCCTTTTCTTTGATAAGGGATCTGACCCCAATCCGCGCCCGAACCCATTCCGTGATCTCCGTCGCCGCGCTGGTTTCGTTCGCAACCACGCCACCGAAGCGCAAGCCTCGCCACTGCAGCACTTTCGCGCGGTCATCCCTACGCAACCGAATGTGATCTGCGTCCATAAAGTCCGCCCACAGCACGCCGCTATCTCGCTTTGACGGCCGTCACCGAACCCCCACCGGGCACCCCCGTTCGCTCTGCAACCACCCCCAGCCGACGCAACGACGCCGGCACCCTGCCCACCTGGAGCACCCTGCATGAAGTGGTTCCAAGATCTGCCCATCGCCCGCAAGCTGGCCGTGGGGTTCACCCTCACCACGTTGATGACCCTGGTCCTCGGCGCCTTCGCCCTGTTGCGCCTGAGCGAGGCCAACAATCAGCTGGGCGAGATGGCCGGCAACGATATTCCGTCGGTCCAGCATCTGGGCGAGGCGCGCTCGCAGCTGGGCGAGTTCCGCACCTACGAACTGGCCCTGCTGAGCATGCTCGATCAGCCGGAGAAAGTTGCCGACTACAACAAGCGCATGGACGACACCGCCAAGGCCGTGCATGACGAACTGGCCGCGTACTCGGCGCTGCCGGCACTGGACAAGGAGCGCGAACTCTATCGCGCGGCCAACGTGCAGCTGGAACGCTACTTCGCCGCCAACAAGGCGATGCGCGAGGCCGTGGCTGCCGGCGATGGCGCCCTGGCGCAACAGATTTCCGACGAACAGTCGCGCCCGGCCCGTCGTGACCTGTTCGCCGCGATGAAGACCCTCGGCACCCACATCGCCGGCCTGATGGACGGCAAGATCGCCGCTGCCAATGCCACCCATCGCACCAGCATGATCGCCATCATCGGCTGCATCGTGCTGCTGTCGCTGGTGGCCGCCGCGCTGGCAACGGTCATCTCGCGCGCCGTCACCGGCCCGCTGGGCAAGGCCGTGCATGCCATCCAGGCCGTTGCCCGTGGCGACCTCAGTGTCAGCACCCAGGCCACCAGCAAGGACGAAGCCGGCAAGATGCTGGCCGCCACCGCCGAGATGACCGCGATGCTGCGCCGCTTCTCCGAGCAGACCCAGCTGATGGCGCAGATGCATGCCGGACCGGACATCGGCCATCGCATTCCGGAAGACTTCCCGGGCGTGTATGGCCAGCTGGCCGGCGGCATCAATACCGTGATCTTCGAGCACCTCGATGCGATCCGTGATGCCATCGACGTGCTCAACCAGTACGCCATCGGCAACCTCGCCCCGGACGCCCGGCGCCTGCCCGGCAGCCGCGCGATCCTGCACGAATCGATGGATGCGGCCAAGGCCAGCCTGCTGGCGATCAACACCCAGATCCAGCAGCTGGCCTCGGCCGCCGCGGCCGGCGACTTCAGCCAGCGCGGCGACGCTCAGCGCTTCCAGCATGATTTCAAGCTGATGATCGAGCACCTGAACACCATGATGCAGGTCGCCGATGGCAACCTGGGCCAGCTCTCGCAGCTGCTGCAGTCGATCGCCGCCGGCGACCTGACCACGCGCATGGATGGCCAGTTCAATGGCGTGTTCGCACGCATGCGTGACGACGCCAACACCACCGTCGCGCAGCTGACCCAGATCGTCGGCCAGATCCAGGCCAGCGCCTCCAGCATCACCCTGGCCGCCGGCGAGATCGCGTCGGGCAACAGCGACCTGTCGCGCCGCACCGAGCAGCAGGCCGCCAACCTGGAAGAAACCGCCGCCTCGATGGAGGAGCTGACCTCCACCGTGCGCCAGAACGCCGAGCATGCCCGCCAGGCCAACCAGCTCGCCATCGGCGCGCATGGCGTCGCCTCGCAGGGCGGTGAAGTCGTCGGCCAGGTGGTCACCACCATGTCGGCCATCGAAGCCTCGTCGAAGAAGATCGCCGAGATCATCAGCGTCATCGACGGCATCGCCTTCCAGACCAACATCCTGGCGCTGAACGCGGCGGTGGAAGCCGCGCGTGCCGGTGAACAGGGC